>NZ_CEZPJD010000176.1:0-11819 GCF_983059655.1 Okeania sp. | reverse complement strand
TTTTGACTTTTGACTCATATTCCTATGCCTATTGCTCTTGATAATTGTTGCCTGCTCCACAATTTTATCTAAACTATCTAAACTAGAAAAATATTAAATATATCTAAATATATTCAGGATGCCATGAGCCGTGAAGTATTGCCAGTTTATACTCGAATTGCTGAAGAATTACGCCAAAATATTCATCAAGGAATTTATAAAGTAGGAGATAAGTTACCCACTGAAGCTCAACTGAGCGAATATTTTTCTGTTAACCGTCATACATTGCGTAGGGCGATCGCTATTCTCAAAACTGAAGGGTTGGTGAGAGTCGATCGAGGTCGTGGGACTTTTGTTGTTGGTAGACCCATTAAGTATTTTATTGGTAAAAGGGTACGCTATAATCAGACTCTCATTGCCCAAGGCCAAAAGCCTAGTTTTAAATTACTGCAAGTGGTGGAAATACCTGCTGATGCTTCTATTGCTCAAGGATTAGAAATAGAAATAGGTACTCCTGTAGCTTTAATTGAACGTTTAGCATTTGCAGACGATCAACCTATTAATATTTCTAGTAGTCATTTTCCTTTAGATCGTTTTCCAGGAATTGTAGACGAAGAAGCCATTGAATTTTTGCGACATAAGGGTTCAATTTCTAAGTTGTTAAGAGAAAAATACAATAGCGATCATATTCGTCGTACAACTAATGTTTATGCTCGTATAGTCAGGCATCAAGATGCTTCTGTGTTGGAAGTTCCTCTGAATCACCCTATTTTGTTAGCAGAGTCAATTAATGTCAATCAGGATGGCAATATTATTGAATATGGGGTAACTAGATTTAGAGGCGATCGGATGGAGTTGGTCTTTGAAAATGAATGATTTTATTAGAAAAAAGGGAGTAGGGAGTAGGGAGTAGGGAGTAGGGATAAAGAATTAATAAATCAAGAATATGATTGTTAATTTTATTCTTTATTATTATTATTTGATTTATCAAAACAACTGAGTCTAAGACCCCGCCTTGATTGGCGAAATGTTTTTGGAGGCTTGCTCAAATCCCCATTACAAAAACAACTTCTGAATTCAATTAATGGAGATGTCTATTGGTAGTAATATAATGACTGAAAAAGTGGATGATGATACTGAAAAGTTGCCACTCTGCTCTATTTTTGAGAAAAACCAGACTCTTTCTTGATTTTTTCAAGCTGTTCCCATAGTTCCTGAATTTGCAGATAAGCAGATGTTGGTGAAATTTTTCCTGATGTTTGTAAAGCACTGATATAATTTATTTTATGAGAAAATTCTTGTAATTTCCTATTGAAATTGATATTTGCTGGAGTTGCTTGCCCGTAATAGCGACTTTGTGTATATAGAAATTCACCCTTTTTCATTTCAGTTTTTCCTTAGTTTATTTCAAAAATTTTAAGTGGATTTTTTCTCTGATATAGAAAATATTATATCAATTTTTATTTGCCAATGTTTTAACCGTTTAACTTTAGTTAATAAGTATTCACTTTTTGTCAAATTACATATACTTCTTTGAGTACTTTTACTCTTAGATTTAGTAGGTATTAAGTGTGAAAGTTTCAAGAGTTGAATTTACAAGTAAATAACTTTGATTTGCCCCAGTAACAGAATCTGCTTTTTTCCAGTTAATTTTTGAGATTTATGCCTCAAGTTTTCTTTAAATTCTTTTTTTTGAATACTACAATAGAGATAAAAAATATAAACTTTTTATCTGTTTTTGTATTTTTGACAAATCATTGAAAATTAGTATGTTTGAGTTTTCAATAATTTTAAATTTAAGAAAACATATTGTTTTTAATAATGAAAAAGAAAAGCCGTACCAAATCATAATTTTAGCAATATTTTATACAACTCCTCTATAAATTATCAGTATTCAAGTAAATTTGATATGATTACCCTATTAAATATTTTTCTGGTCTGAATTATTTTCAGGGTCTGTACCTATTCCTAAATTTTCCTTAGAAATTTTCAACTGTTTCCAAAGTTGTTTTATTTGCTCGTAAGCTTCTTCAGGAGAAATTTTTCCACCAGTTTCTAAACCACAAATTATACTTACTCGTTGAGCAAATTCTTGTAAATTTGAATTAAATACTAAATTTTCTGGGGTAAAATCACCTTGATATCGACTGCGAGGATACAAAAAATTATCATCAATTGCCATAGTTTTTTTCCTGATAAATATCCTAAAAGGGAACAGGGAACAGGGAACAGGGAACAGGGAACAGGGAACAGGGAACAGGGAACAGGAAATATAACAATAGTCCTACAAGTGTACCTGACTATCCTCAAAAGTGCTATAATTTATGTTTTATATTACTTATATCAAATCCGCTTAATTCGGCATAAAAAAATGTTCTATCTCCCCACCCTATCAATCTAACTAATATAGTACTACAAAAATTGGTTAAGACATTTTCAATGTTAAAACCCTTTTACCGAATAATTAAGGTAGAAATCCTCTCCTTTAAAGAAGAAACAAGCGGTAGATAATGGCGAGGAATCCTGTGCCATATCTAATCGACCAAGAGAAAAGATAATTCCGTATTTTCTTGCCTCCTTATTGCAGAGGTAATGATAACTGATAACTGATAACTGATAGCTGAAATGACACCGATGCTAACGAACAGGATAATACCTAGCTAAAAATTTCTCAGCATCAGAGCGATCGCTCACCACACCATCCAAAGTAGCAGTCAAAAGATCGTCCAACATCAACTTAAACTCACGCCCTGGTTTATATCCCATTTCCTTCAAATCATTTCCATTCAAAACAGGTTTAATATTCGCCCACTGAGTCAAATATTGCCAAACCTTACGTCGCACCCAACGCTCGCATTGTACCGCAATTAAAATCAACATCGGCAAGTCGTACTCCCGCAACAACCACACCACCTGACTCGGAGTATTACATTCTGGCAAACTCTCCATAACTTTACCCTTTGCCAACTCCAATTGCTCCAGTCGTTTCACACTATCCACAGGTAACTGCAAATTTTTCCCCACCAAACCACGATAGTCAGACTCCAAATAAGCAATCAAAACCTCCAACCGCATTTGCCAGTGAGATAAACTTTTCTGAGCATCAAAACGTTGCAAACATCTATCCATCAAACATACCTGCTGCCACAATTTCCGGTCTAACTCCATAGTTGGATGCAGACAACGTAACGCCCCCAGATTTCCCAATAACTTTAAAGCAGGTTTCCAATAGAGAGCTTGCAAAATATATTTCAACTCACTTTTGAGTCGAGTTTCCAAAGCAGGCACCCTTCTATTTTTTTCCGCCTTCCCAAAATTTTCGCGGTCATAAACCCCACTATTAATAGCGTAACGAATATACTCTTCTGTTTTCCCTTCAATTTCAAACCCCAATCTCACCGCAAACCTTACCGCACGATAGATACGAGTAGGGTCCTCAATAAAACTGTTGGCGTGTAACACCCGTATCTGTTTCCCCTGCAAATCTGACAACCCACCAAAAAAATCAAGCAATTCTCCAGCACGAGGTTGAGTCAGTCGTGCTGCCAAAGCATTAATAGTAAAATCTCGGCGATACAAATCTTGACGAATTGAACTTGCTTCAACTTCTGGGTTAGCTGCTGGATAGGGATAAAATTCTGTACGAGCAGTAGCAATATCTATCCACAGAGAGTCTAACACGAGGTCGTTATGCCAAAGTAGGGCAGCAGTTTGAAATTGACCGTGAACTTCCAAACGTGCTGTCGGGTAAATTTTTTGCAGTGCTTTTGCCAACTCCACCGCAGGAGCTTTTTCTGCTGACTCAGAGTGACAACCATCTACAACTAAATCTATATCTGTTAATAGTAGAGTCTCATCAAATTTTGATAATAATAAATCTCGCACCCCTCCACCAATTAGATATAGTTGCCAACCTCGTTTTTCTGCCAACTCAGCAACACAGGTGAGTAGTTGCCAAAGTTGAGGTGCAAGACGCTCTTGTAAAAGTTCGGCAACTGATTTACAAGTTTCACCAGGAATACAACCAAGTTGTTCATTTTGAGGACGTTGTTGTTGATGCAATTCTCGTAAAACGTCGGTGCGGGTGACAATTCCGACTAAACGGTTATTTTCCAATACTGGCAACCGCCCAATATCATAAGTAACCATCAACTCTTCTATTTCTGGGAGAGTGGTTTCTGGATAAATGGTTTTGAGTTGTGGTGTCATGTAACCTTTCACCGGAGCATGAGGAAAACAATGATGTAAAGCAATATCAATATCTCGCCGAGAAATAATTCCTACTAATTTCCTAGATGAGTCTACTACTGATAAACCTGAATGACCGTAACGTAATAGTATGCGGTGAGCTTCTTCTATAGATGTCTCAGGAGGAATGGTGCGAACTGGAGATGACATCAAATCTCTGGCGGTGGGAGGTTGAGGAATTTGATTTTTGAGTTGCTCTACCAGTTTGTCTAAGGTTGCTTCAGGGTTACTGTCTCGGAGACTAACTGCTGCTGCTCGGAGATGACCTCCACCACCGAGGGGTTGTAATAGTTCGTTGAGGTTAGTATCTGAAATGCGCGATCGCCCGATAATACTTAAGCTTTTTTCTGTTGTATCTTTGAGGGAATGGGTATGAGCTAGGAGGAGAGCGTCTATTTCTGTGAGGTCTATTAAACTGGAAGCTAAACTGGATAAACCGGGAACATATTCATCTGTGTGTAATAGTATCCACCCTATTTGATAATTTCTCACAGTGGAGCGTTGGATATTTTCCAGAGCTATTTTCAATAAATCTTGCAGTTGTGGTGACAAACCAGGTTGAATATATTCGGCGATCGCAGGTAAACTTGCCCCTTGCTGCATTAACCATGCTAAAGCTGCTGCATCTCGTGGTGTTGTATGAGCAAAAGTCAGGGAACCAGTATCGGCGTGGATACCCAGGGCCATAATTGTTGCTTCTGCCGGAGTTAAGATAGGGGTAGGTGTATTTTGGAGAGTCTGAAGTTTTTCTGCGATGAGGGTTGTGGTTGCTCCCACTGCTTCTATATAAGTTTGGGTAGCTGGAATATCGGTTTGAGTTTCACAGTGATGGTCGTAGATGATAATTTCTGATAGGTGGGGTAAGTCTAACCATTGGGCAGTTTTTCCGAGTCGGGAGCGTGTTTGAACATCTACGATAAATATGGAGCGAATTTGTTCTGGGTTGACAGAGCGACGTTCGATGATGGCAAATTCGTCTCGATGGAGAGCGAGGAATTGTTTGACAGTGGGGTGACAACCGCCAGTTATTACGAGGCGACTACCTGGGTGGAGGTGTGTTAGTCCGACGGCGGCGCCGAGGGCGTCGAAGTCTGCGGTTGTGTGGCATAAGATTATGTTCATTTTTGGGAAAGTCAAAAATCAAAAGTCGTAGGGGCGAATGGCATTCGCCCGTACAAAAGTCAAAAGTAAGATTTTATAGTCTTAGATATTTTAGGGTAACATAAATAATAAGTCATTTTTAGATGATTTAAGCTATTAGCCAAGAATTGAAATCCTTGGCGGATCTTGACAAGTCATATATTGATATTATTTCTATAGGAACTGCTTGGAGATTAATTATGTATCAGGATGAGATTGTCGAAGAAATTCACAAAATTCGTCAAGAATATTCTCGTTCATTCAACCACGATTTGGAAGCCATATTTGCTGATTTACAAAAGAAGCAAGCGGAAAGTGGCATGAAAGTTGTGGATCTATCTCGAAAACCAGATATAACAAAACGTTGGAGGAGAAAAAAATTTATGATTGCTCAACCCCAAGATTACCAAAAAATGACCCCTGAAGAATACCTCGAATGGGAAGCCAAACAGGAATTTCGTTATGAGTATGTAGACGGTGAAATTTTAACTAAGACTGGAGTTCGTTATGAATATATTGATGGTGAGATTTTGGCTATGACTGGGGGAACTATTCCTCATGGTAAAATTTACCTCAATTTCTACAGAGCTTTGTATCCTCATTTGAGTAAAAGAGGTTGTGAAGCTTATGTTTCCGATGTGAAAGTTCAGGATAGTAAAAATAATCGTTATTTTTATCCCGATCTAGTGGTTACTTGTAATGCTGAGGATTTAAAATCTCGTGACTTTATTAAAAATCCTACAGTCATTGTTTAGGTGCTTTCCCCTAGTACAGGAAAATACGATCGCGGCGATAAGTTGAAATATTATCGTCAATTTCCTAGTTTGCAAGAATATGTTTTAGTAGATTCAGAATCAATATTTGTAGAAATTTATCAACGTGGGGAGGGAAAAATTTGGAATTATTGTGGGTATACAGAAGGTGAGTCTATTACGTTAGAGAGTATTGAATTTACTTCTGCTATTGAAGTTTTATACGAAGGAGTTAATTTTGAAGTTCCAGAAAAGAGGGAGCAAGTGTAGGTTGGGTTAAGGAACGTTTGCGGAGCATTTCCAACGGAAAAACCCAACTTTACCAAAATAAAGCGCGTGTTGGGTTTATCCTAACGGATAAGCTCCGCTAACACTGAGGTAGTCGATGGGATTGAATTTTTAGATATAGAATAATTTAACCCTCGTACTCTACAAGTAAAGCAATACCAGCTGATATTTTATCCATAACTTCACTAGAACAAACACCTATTTTCTTAACTAACCTTTGCAAATCCATTCCTCTTATTTGCAATAAATCAACAGTAGAAACTTTGCTTAAATTATTTTCTAAATTAGGTTCAATTTTAATGTGCCAACTATCATTATTAAAATAATCTTTCCAATCAGTAATAGGTGCAATTAACTTAATTGGTAATCTGCCAATACCATCAGAACTAATGATAATTGCCGGACGAATCTTTCTAATTTCTGCTCCGATAGTTGGGTCGAAATTTGTTAGCCAAATATCTCCCCGTTTAGGTAAATTATCATTCTTCATATAATTCATCCCAAGTTTGTAAATCTTGCCATTCTTTATCTTGCTGATAATATTCCCACATTTTTTCGGCTTGCTTTGCCAAAATTTTTCGTCTTGATTCTAATGGTAATTTCATTAAATAACGGGTATCTTTTTCATCTATTTCTTGGAGGTAAGTTAATAAATCTAGGGCTATTTGTAGTTTTCCTGGGGAAAGATTTACTAATTTTTCTTTAGCTGCTTCTAAAATAGTAGGGTCTGTTGACTTTAATGACATTTTTGACTGCTCCATAAAAGTAATAGAAAAGAAATAAAAATTAGATCGTGTTTGAATAATTATTTATGATATCGTAGGTAGGGTAAAGCGACAGGGCAACCCAACAGGTACAATTCTATGATTGCTCAATTCATGCAGATATATAAAGTTACGAATATCATGTAATATTTCTTCAGTGCAAATTTGTTGATTATCTATAATTACCCCTACTGACTTCTGACTTGCTAAACACATTTTAAATGCGTTTTAGCTAACAGTTATCTGAGTGAGATAAAATTCACCATATATTAGGGATTTAAAGTTGTTTCAATAACTTTTCTCAATCTTTTCCATACTATTTCTCCCTTTAATTGCTCCCCGAATGACGAAGGTTGGTCGTAAAAATAAAGTATGGCTTCATCTAAGCAGTAAATAATAGGAATTTCATACCATAATAAATCTATATTATGATCGAAAGGATTCTCTTGACGTATCTTAGTTTTAACTTCCTGGTCTAAGTTTTTAACTACAGCGATAGAAAAACAAATATTACAAGGTGCTTTGAAATTCCAAAATTGTCTACCAACAGATGAAGTAGCTTTATCTCTTCCATATTCTTGGCATTGAGTAGAATACTGTCTTAAAGCTTTTGTGTTTATAGAGGGGAAATAATGAATAATAAAAAAAGCATCTCCTCTCATATTCAATGGACCAAAAGAAAGTTCAAAATCACTGATTTTAGCTACACGCTCAAACTTAAACATTCCATTTTTACTTTGAACGTTATTTTGTATATCTAAAGCGCCTTGATTTTTGAGATTTTTCTCAATTTTGTTTAAGTAATCATCTAATTTTGGACTATTACTTTTTCTTGTTTCAGGAGATTCTTGATTCCTACTTAACCACAACTTCCCTAAAATTTCAAATGCAAAAGCACTTGCATGACGAGCTGCTACTTGTTGAGAACCCCCTTCATCTGCCTTACTTTTCCCATCAATTAAATCAGAAATACCCCGAATAATTAACGCCGAAACTTCTTGATTAGCATGAGCAGCTTCTAAAATACCACGACCTTCCATTTCCACTGCTAAAGCATCGCCATAATTTTGCTGAAGAAACTGAAATAAATCTGACTCTGTATTAGCAACTACCTTTTCTCCTGCAGCAATAGGAGCAACAAGTACATTAGGTTTAGCTGAATCAGAAAGTCTAGCTAACCAATCTGTTTTTCTAGCCTCAGCTCTTGCCCGTTGAATCATATTATAATTTGAAAGGCCAACATCCGGCCTTGGTCTAAAGGTCTCAACCACCTTTCCCGACTCATAACCATAAACCTTAATAGAAATTATCATTTATGCCGATCTAGCTAAAGGTCGTTAATTAATGGATAATGGATAATTGATAATGGATAATGATGAAAATTTAAAAGTTTGAGTAAAAAACAAACTTTTTGAATTCAAAAAAACTTCAATTTAGTACAAAATTAGCAATCAAGTAATTGTTGATTAAAAACATATTTTAAGGAGAAATTATGAGCGATATTAGCGTACAAGAATTAGCAGTAATTTTGGAACAAAATAACCAATGGTTGGCCGAACATTATCTGGAAACAATAGAAAAATACCCGGGCAAAGTTGTTGCAATTAAAGAGAAAAAGATTGTCGCTGTTGGCAATAGCTATAGCGAGGTTTATAGTTCTTTAAAAAAAGAAGAACATAAGGTAATGCCTTTAGTTTTTGAAGTGCCTAAATTCGATGACAAACTTGATGGCTACCTGGTATAAATAGACTAAAATTATGAGCATCAACAGATTTTTGTACCAACCAGGAAAAAAGGGGATTTTACAACCAATTATTCCTGTTGGGGTATTAATGAAAAATTCCTGGTATCTTGTTAAAGCTTATGTAAATTCGGGCGCAGATTATAGTGTCTTCCAACCACAAATTTCTATAGACGCTGAACTAGACTATCGTGCTGGTAAGCGGATAAGTTTGCAGGTAGGAAATGGCGTTCTTATTCCAGTTTATTTGCACGACTTAGAAATACAATTAGGTAGGGAAAGATTTACTTGTCCTATAGGCTTTTCTGATAGATTGGGCGTATCCTTTAACGTTTTAGGAAAGCAAGGAATTTTTGACAAATTTAAAATCTGTTTTCTCGAATCTCAGGGAATAATTAGTTTTGAAAGTTGAAAGGTAATGAAGTAAGTTAAGAAATCTAAAGCTATTTGTAATTATTCTGAGGAAAGATTTACTAATTTGTCTTTAGTCGCTTCTAGGATAATAAGGTCTGTTGACTTTAACGACACTTTTGACTGCTTCATCAAAGTAATGAAAAAGGGAAAAGTTTATATTATATCTCTGAAATGACCTACCTACATCAAAAATTAACCACTCAAATTAAGATTATCGTTGCACAGTATGTGGCTAAGAAAAAATTGGTTAGGATATAAACTGATGATGAATCTTAGACAGCAAAAATATTTTTCCAACCGTTCCCTGTTCTCTGTTCCCTGCTATATGATATTCTAATTTTTTATAGGATGAGTTTGTTGTTATACCGGGAGAAAAGATGTTAACATTCTTGTTTCAATTTGTACTACTTCTATTAGTAGTATTGTCTTTTGTTTTAGTAGTTGGTGTACCTGTTGCTTATGCTTCTCCTCAAATCTGGGAGCAAGGCAAACCTTTGATATTTATTGGTTCTGGTTTGTGGGTAGCACTGGTAATTGCAGTGGGTGTTTTGAACTTTTTGGTGGTTTAGGCCAACAATTTTGATTTGAGATTGATAGAATCAGAAAATTCTATTGGGCAATACCTAGAAAAAATATAGTGTAAGAGCCAAGGGATAGCAAGTTAGTCCTTGTTGCTGCTTGACTCTTACTAACCTTTATACTGAAAGTTATTAGCTTTTATGTGACATACTCCCACACTAACCTGACGGTATAGTGTAGGCTTCTCGTTTCACAGTCCCGGTATCCCGTCGGACAAGCGCGTGCTCTAAGAACGAGATGCCCCACCGCTCTTTTTGCACGTAAAAAACTGCTCACCTAGTTCCGCAATAAGATTTTACGTTTTCCCACAGTTGACTAGGAAATAGGGCCAACAACCCCATATCCTATTAAATTTTCATGGTTCATCACTGGCGGTTGTTAACTCAAACCAGCTTGGATCTATTATAACATAAAATTTGTAAATTAATGGGACATCGAGTCCCATTAATTTACCGTCGATTCATCCACCAAATTTTCAATTATGGTGTGAGGCTTCTCGACGCTCTAGCTAAAAAATTTAACTAAAAAAAGAATTCTAATATGACTGTTTTCGAGGGAACATTTACTCAAACTGAATCCTTACGCTTTGCTATTGTGATTGGCCGCTTCAATGACTTAATTACTGGCAAATTAATTGAGGGTTGTCAAGATTGTTTGAAACGCCACGGTGTAGATCCAAACCCAGAAGGTACTCAAGTAGATTATGTTTGGGTCCCTGGTAGTTTTGAGATTCCTTTAGTCGCCCGTCAATTGGCCATGAATGGTGGCTACGATGCAGTAATTTGTTTAGGAGCTGTCATTAAAGGCCAAACTCCTCATTTTGATTATGTAGCTGCTGAAGTATCTAAAGGAATTGCTGCGGCAGCATTTCAAACTGGAGTACCAGTAATTTTTGGCATTGTCACTACAGATACTATGCAACAAGCTCTAGAGAGAGCTGGCATTAAGAGCAATAAAGGTTGGGAATATGCCATGAATGCTCTGGAAATGGCTAGCTTAATGCGTCAAATGAGAGGTGGTATAAATTCTTCATCTAATCGTAGTATTACTGGTACAACACAAGCGTTACCCATAACTTCAAACAATTTAGTAGAGTCTGATGTTTCTCCAGAAGCTTAACGAAGTCAGAAGTCAGAAGTTAGAAGTTAGATAGGAGGGGGAGCCGTACAGAAGTTATTTTTGTAAGAGGGATTTAAGCAAGGCTCCAAAAATATTTCGCCTTAAAAGGCGGGGTGGCACAACCCAATTATTTTGATAAACCAAGCGATCGACAATTTTTGATCGGAAAAAATCTGCTGGAGGGTTGACAAATAAAATTATTTGTGAAATTATAAATATATAGCTACAAATTGCGGGTATAGCTCAGTGGTAGAGCGCAACCTTGCCAAGGTTGATGTCGCGCGTTCGAATCGCGTTACCCGCTTAAATAAGGGTGAGACTTTTGACCAATAAAAGTTAAATTTATCTATTAACTATCTCAAACAATATAATATTAATGATAAAAATTCTTCCTTATTTCTTCTTCTATCATAAATATTGAAAGAGGAATCCCGCTATAATTATTTGTGAAATGATAAAGTTATAGTTAAAGACTGCGGGCATAGCTCAGTGGTAGAGTGCAACTTACTAAGGTTGAGGTCACACGTTCGACTCGTGTTCCCCGCTTATCTAAGGTGAGAGTTTTGATTGACTACTACCCTGGCTAAAGCCGAGGGGATTCTAAGCAGATACTACGCAACAGAGATTTATCCTGTTGCTCCGTTTCTTCTTAGCTGACCAAAGATACACTCTCTGGGGACAAGTCAAAGTGCCCCTACACAGTCGGCTTAAGTCTAAACTTAGCTTTCTGCTTACTTTTTTGATTATATTTGCAGCCCCGTTACAGTCTGCATTAATTAACCAATTATTACTACT
>NZ_CEZPJD010000175.1:0-12021 GCF_983059655.1 Okeania sp. | reverse complement strand
GTACTAGACTATCAAAAAAACTAACTAAAGCAGAATCTGCTGATGAACCAGGAACAGACATACATAAGTGACCAACTGCCACTTGTAACTTCTCCAGATATTCTCAAAAAAGCTGTTATATATAAGCTTGATAGTCATATTTCAGGACGTGGTGAGTTAGCATTTCCATGTCTGCCTGGTATGCTTGAGCATTACATAAATATTGTAGAAAGCTTGTTTTCTCACCTGGGTAGACCAATGCCCAAGGAAAGACAACTACAATTGCGACAAATGATAGAAAGGAAGTTGGCAGAGGGGTTTAATGTTTCTTCAACTTCAATATTAGTTATTCAGTATGAATTAGTGAAGCCTCCCAAAAAAGGTATGGCTTGCCAAGTAACTATCCGTAGCCCAACTTTAGAGGAACAGTACAACTCTTGGGTAGAGAAGAGAAAGCCTCCCTTGTTTGGTTCTCACCCTGATGCTAGAGTATTAGCAACTGTGGCAGAATTTCGTAAAAACACTTCATTAAAAATATTAGATGTGGGTGGGGGAACAGGTAGGAATGCTTTACCTCTGGCACGAAAAGGTCATGATGTAGATGTTTTAGAGTTAACGCCTACTTTTATTGAACAGTTACAAACGGCGATCGCTACAGAAAATTTATCTGTAAATGTCGTTAAGGGAGATATTCTTGACCCAATGATACGAATGCAGCCAGCTTTTTATCAGTTGGCGATCGCTGCAGAAGTAGTTTCTCATTTTCGTGATGTAGAGCAACTGCGGTTATTTCTGGCAAAAATGTCTGATTTTATTTGTCCTGGTGGTATGCTTCTGTTCAATATATTTTTAACTGTAGATGGGTATGTACCGGATGAGTTAGTCCGAGAGATGGCACAGTTATCTTGGTCAAGTTTGTTCACTGGTAAGGAATTTGCAACGGCGATGCATGGTTTACCCTTAGCGATCGTTTCTAATGAGTTAGTTGTAGAATATGAACGTCAACATTTGCCTCAAACAGCTTGGCCTCCTACAAGTTGGTTTGAAAGTTGGGCAACTGGTAGAGATATATTTCCTCTAGCTAATGGTAGACCACCTGTAGAGTTGAGGTGGATATTATGTAGGCGGATGTAGTCATTTCAGTTATCAGTTATCAGTTATCAGCACCTTCTGTAATAGACATCTCCAAAAATTAAAAATAAAATCAATTATTATCTAGAAATTATCAATTATTCTCCCCTATTCCCTATTCCCTATTCCCTATTCCCTCTTTTCTGGAGATGTCTAATAAGGAGGCTTGAAAATATTATGGAATCTTCTTTTCTCCTGGTCTGATGGATATGGCGAGGGGACCTAGTGCAGAATGGTGGAAATAACTGACCAGTTACAAAATCCTAAAAGCCTTACCAATCAATACTTTTGACTTCTGACTTCTGACTTCTGACTTCCGCGTAGCGACACTAGCCATCCCACCCTACAGGAAGCTCCGCTAACGACCACTTTTTATCCCCTTATATCATCTCAGCTAGTATCGTTTGTGTAAAATCAAGGGTGAATATCTACAGGAAATTTACGTTTTTTCAAGCTTTTAAGCCTTCTTCCTTCTTCCTTACCTTCACGCTTACAATACCTATGCTACCGGACATGATATAAGTCTTGAAAGTGGCCTACTTAAACAAACTGAATATCGCGGTTAACATCAAAGTTCTGTAACTCATCAAAATTTGCTAAATTAGCAATTTGCTGAGAACCAAATGATAAAGCACCATTGGTTTGGTCAAAGTAGAATTCACTTTTATCCGTCGCTCCGAACTCAACTTGGTTAATTTGAATAGTATCAACCAAAACTGTAAAGTCCGTAATTACATCAATTCCAGTTTCGGGGGTGTTAAATATAAAAGTGTCATTCCCCGAACCACCTGTTAAGGTATCGCTACCATCATCAACAATAACACCGGTGACATTGATATTTTGGTCGTATATTAATCCCCACCATCAAGGGTATCGTTGCCACTTCCACCCCTAAGTTCATCGTCACCTTTACCTCCTTGTAAAATGTCGAATCCATCATCTTCGTAGGTAATGTCAGCAAA
The DNA here is from genome assembly GCF_983059655.1 of Okeania sp. Lineage (NCBI taxonomy): Bacteria > Bacillati > Cyanobacteriota > Cyanophyceae > Oscillatoriales > Microcoleaceae > Okeania > Okeania sp. Next base: position 9,949 of record NZ_CEZPJD010000175.1, on the reverse strand, counting down.
GGTAGGCGTTTCAGAATTAAAACCACCGTTGAGAAAATCATTTTCCGTACTACCTTGAATCAAATCGTCACCAAATAAGCCAACCAATTCAAAGGAAATCATTACCCTTTTCTTGACGTAGTAAATCATCAAACCCATCCCCATCAAAATCACCAGTATATAGAACCCATTTGGGATCTTTTAGCCCTCTCCAGAAAAGAGGGAGTAGGCAGCTTTGCTGTAGGCAGTAGAGAGAAACATTGATGATTTATCTACGATAATTGATTTTATTTTTAATGATTATAGACACTCAAACTTAGTCAGGGATTACTTCTAACTTCTAACTTCTGACTTCTGACTTCTGACTTCTGACTTGCACGTAGCGCTATATTTGTCCTATTCCTTCTTCCTTCTGCGATAGGACTTCATCTCAAAAAGCATTTCAGGGTCTCAAAAAAAAATAGCCCCCTCTCCTTGAGGAAGCTGAAACTAATTACAACACACAAACCAATAAAATAATCATTAACAAATAAGTTAATACTTAATTTATTTATCTATACATAGATTAGCAGTTATTTCGGTCTTTTTATGTAAAGATACGGTTAAGATACTGAAAAGTTTTATGAAGAGTTTGTAAAGACACAGTATATATGGGGTTTCCTGAAAAAGTCTTTTGGCAAGATAAGGAGTCATAAGTCATAAATTAGGAGTCAAGAGTCAGAAAAAATGGGAATTGATAGATGAGGTAGGAAGAAAAATCGTCCCTATTCCCTCTCTTGGTCGGCGTTCCTATGGCTAAGGGACCCGCTCTTTACCGAATAATTAATAAGTAAGTAGGTCGGTGTTGAAAATTATCGTTAGGAAAAGGCAGGAGGCAGAGGGCATCCCCTGACTTCTGCAAGAAGTCTAATAGACATCTCCGACAATAAAAAATCAAATCAATTATCGCACAGAAATTATCAATTCTTTTCCTCTACTGCCTACAGCAAAGCTGCCTACTGCCTCTTTTCCGGAGATGTCTAATGAATTGCGCTGTAATTGCTATATATTTAAAGTTGCAATCTGCAACAGATGAACCTATGTTTCAACAAACAGTCTGGATAGCAAGGCACGGAAACCGCATCGACTTCGTAAACCCCGAATGGTTTAATACTGCTGAAAGACCATACGATCCTCATCTGTCGGATGATGGTGTCATTCAAGCAAAACAATTGGCAAATCGTTTAGTTGGGGAAAATATCACTCAAATTTTTTCCTCTCCCTTTCTGCGAACCGTACAAACTGCCAATGAAGTAGCAGAAGCTCTTGATTTACCGATTAAATTAGATTGGGGCCTGTGTGAATGGTTAAATCCTGAATGGATGCCTGCTATGCCAGAAACTCTACCTCTAGAAATAATGGCCAAAACTTACAAAAGAATAGATCTTTCTTACAATGCAGGCACTCCCCAATATCCTGAAACTTGGGAAGCTTGTATGAAGCGTGCTGGAGAAACTACTCAAAGTTTAGTGGCACAGTTTCCCACAGAAAATATTTTATTATTGGGGCATGGAGCTTCAGTGATTGGTACTGCTGCAGGGTTAGTAGGTGAAATTGCTAAAATGGAAATCAAAGCCTCTCTTTGTTGTTTAGTTAAAATTGTTCGTGAAAAACAACAATGGGTGATGGAATTAAGTGGCGATACTTCTCATTTAGAGAATATAGAAACTAATATCAGGTTTGTTTAACCTCGTAGGTGAGTTTTTGAAATGAAGGCAGACAGCAGAGGGCAGAAGGAGCAATTGGTTGGGGTTTTATACTCCAGCCTATTGTAGGCAACGCAAGTGATGGTGGGGTTTTATACCCTTGTTCCCTTCGGTCACAGTTAGAGCGGAGGAGACATTTCAGTTATCAGTTATCAGTTATCAGTACCTCTCTCTGCCTCAAGTCAGGGGCTTGAAATATTGAACTTGATTTTCTTGGTCAGAATTACCTTCTGCCTTCTGCCTCATGCCTTATGCCTTTCTTGATAAAAAGCGTTAAAATACAATATTAGATAAAAGTTTGATAACTATTCAACCAGGATTTTTCTGGCTGTGAATAGTTATCAACATTAGTTATGAGAATGTCTTTTTTTTACGCTATTTGATGTTATGGCAGGACACAGTAAATGGGCGAATATTAAACGCCAAAAAGCTAGAGTTGATGCCGTTAAAGGCAAGGTTTTCGCTAAAATTTCTCGTCAGATCATTGTTGCTGCCCGTAGTGGGGCCGATCCGGCGGGTAATTTTCAGTTGCGTACAGCGATAGATAAGGCAAAGGTGGCAGGTATTCCTAATGATAATATCGAGCGGGCGATCGCTAAAGGTTCCGGTCAGTTTAATGATGGTAATGAACTGGAGGAGATTCGTTATGAAGGTTATGGGCCAGGTGGTGTAGCGATTCTGATTGAGGGGCTTACAGATAATCGTAACCGTACAGCCGCAGACCTCAGAAGTGCGTTTACTAAAAATGGGGGTAATTTAGGTGAGACTGGTTGCGTCAGTTGGATGTTTAACCACAAGGGTGTGGTGACTATTACAGGATCTGTTGATGAGGATGAATTATTGGAAGCATCTGTTGAAGGAGAAGCGGAATATTATGAAATGATTTCTGAAGAAGATTTTCAAGGTGCAGAGGTATTTACTGAAACTACTAATTTGGAAAATATGAGTCAGATGCTACGAGGTAAAGGCTTTGATGTGAGTGAAGTTGAGTTTCGGTGGATTGCTAGTAATACTGTTGAGGTGACAGATACAGACCAGGCGCGATCGCTTCTGAAGTTAATGGATGCTCTTGACGATCTTGATGATGTACAGAATGTGACAGCTAATTTTGATATAGCAAATGAACTTATTTCTGCTGCTTTAGTTTAGATGATTTTTTCCCAGATAATTCTGGGAATGATCGAACTATTATTAATATCATGTCCGGTTGAATACTTACATTTTGGGGTAAGGAAGGAAAGAAAAGAAGAGAGAAAGTTTTTTTAGAACTGATTATCCAAGCGTGAGATAAAAGTTTAAATTTTTATGGGAGGTAAGATGGTTTCTCAACTAGAATCTGAAAATAAATCAACTATTATTTATCCAGAAAGTGATGGTAAACCCATGGCAGATAATACAAAACAATTTCGTTGGATAACTATTATTCATGGTAATTTAAGCTGGTTATTTGCCAATGATGAAATGGTATTTGTGGCGGGAGATTTACTTTGGTATCCACAAGAAGGAAATCCCAAAATTACTCAAGCTCCTGATGTAATGGTAATTTTTGGAGTGCCGAAAGGCGATCGAGGTTCCTATAAACAATGGGAAGAAGATAATATTGCTCCTCAGGTGGTATTTGAGATTTTATCTCCTAGCAATACTCAAAAAGAAATGAATAAAAAGTTGTTGTTTTATAACCGCCACGGAGTCGAAGAATACTATATTTATGACCCCGATAAAAATCAATTAAGTGGTTTTTTGCGTTCTGGGGAAGACTTAGACGTCATAGACTCAATGGATAATTGGGAAAGTCCGAGATTAGGTATTCGCTTTGATATGTCTGGGGAGGAACTACAACTTTATCTTCCTAATGGGGAGATTTTTCAAGGTATAGAACAAATCAAGGAGCAGTTACAACAGAAAGATGAACAGTTACAACAGAAAGATGAACAGTTACAGCAGAAAGATGAACAGTTACAAATTTTAGCTAAAAAATTACGGGAAATGGGTATAGATCCAGATGAATTAAAATAATAATAACAAAGGAGGAAATTAAACTTAAAAATTCATCTATAATTAAGCTACTATTTCTTCCTGCTATTTTAAAAATTTTAATGCCAAAGACAATAATATATAACATTCGGAAAAATAGTTAACACAGATATTGCTTACGTAAACATTCAGCTATTAGTGGTCAGCTGTTCCTGCGGAATGTGGGATATAATTAGGGTTTGCTGAAAAAGTCTGATGGTGATAGTAGGCAACAGGCAACAGGCAACAGGCAACAGTTTAGACTATCTGCTACGGCCAAATTTTCGGCATTGCTAGGGGAAAAGGAGCGCATTTTGGGGCTACAGCAGCCAAAAACCTTACACTTTTTCAGCAATATTTAACCCTGGAAGCCTTTACAGGTATTGATTACAATTTTATTCAGCAATCCCTAATTATCTCAAATGAACTGGAGCAGCTATTTTTAAACATATCCGAGCAATATCTACCTTTTTGTAGCATTCTTTTTTAAAATTGGTATAATGAAGCTGATAGCTGATAGCTGACTGCTGAATCCTTACTTATGACTCCTGACTCCTCCCCTCACTCATAAGACTTTTTCAGCAAACCCTAATTATAGATAGATTGAATGCAAAATCACTGTATAATTGTCTGAAAATAATACAGTGGGGTAAACAAATTTGCCTACCCCACTATACTAAATCAATTTAGCGATGAACTTAGTATCTTCTTTGATTAGGCTTATGTACAATGAAGCTCAATACCTGACACTGCTTCACGTTATCAAAACCCATCACGCGAATAAAGCAATCAGGATTTTCAGAACGGCAAGCATCGATCTCACTTAAAACTTCTTGAACTGTTTTGGCATGGAATAGAGGTAACTTCCACAAAGTCCAGTAGTGCATTTCTGGTGCAGAAGACTCACTGAATTCTACACCAGCGATGAAACCTTGATCCAAGATGTACTGAAGTTGCTGACTAATTTGTTGAGCACTCAGAGGAGGTAAATAAGAAAGGGTTTCGTAACGACGCTCTTTTGGTAATGTTCTCATTGATTTTTTTACTGTTTAATAAATGTGCTAGGAAGCTGAATTTTGCATCAATCAAGATTTTATACCTCAGCCCCCCTGTTTCTCCGTGGAGGAAATTTTTAACCGCAAATTTTCGTGGCTAATCTGTTTGTTGCTCTGGATCTAAACTAGGGTCAGCTATTTCCAGTTGCGTTATCTTCTCGAGATACCGACGGCGATGTTCCATATTATCTTTCTGAATACCACTGCGCAGCATTTCTGGTAAATACTCAGCTACTTCCTCTGCTAAATGCTCTCGAACGGTCATCACTCTAAATGCTAATTCTTTATTTTCCTGGAACAACTCTTGTAGGTAAGCTTCTCCATCTTGAATTTTGCCTGTTGAGGAAAAACCACTTAACCAAATTGCTAAGGGAGGGTTTGTCTCTCGTAACTGAGCAGTTACAGTCCGCACAGCTTGATAGGTCAGGTAGCTCGTCAGTACCTTTGCAGTATCTTTCGCAACTTTTTTAATATCCATTTTTGACCCCAGCCTGAATATTGTTGTTAGACTTTAGATTTTAGATAAAGGATTGATTAACTAGCTATCAGCTATTAGCTACTAGCAATCAGCGTGGATAGTCCACAAATAAAGACAGGCTCTAGCTTGTCATTTAACTTTAGGAGGGGTTTAAGTTTAAATCCCCTGATAAAAGCTGAATGCTGAACGCTGAAAGCTGAAGGCTTTTTAAATCCTTAGCAGACAAGTGTTACATATCTATTTCATAATTGCCATCTAAAATCTAAAATCCCACATCTCAAAGACAGACTTAGAGGGTATCCATTGCCTCGAACTCGAACTTGATTTCTTTCCATAGTTCGCAAGCAACGGCCAAATCAGGAGACCACTTAGCAGCTTCACGAATTACATCGCCACCTTCTTTGAAGAGGTTACGGCCTTCGTTACGAGCTTGGATACAAGCTTCTAGAGCTACACGGTTAGCAGTTGCACCAGGAGCATTACCCCAAGGGTGGCCCAAAGTACCACCACCGAACTGTAGGCAAGAATCATCACCGAAGATTTCTACTAGAGCTGGCATATGCCAAACGTGAATACCACCAGAAGCAACTGGCATTACACCAGGCATGGATGCCCAATCTTGAGTGAAGTAAATACCACGTTCGCGGTCTTGCTCGATGTGGTCTTCCCGCATTAGGTCAACAAAGCCCATAGTGATACCTTTTTCACCTTCGAGCTTACCAACAACAGTACCAGAGTGTAGGTGGTCTCCACCAGACATTCTCAAGCACTTAGCCAAAACGCGGAAGTGAATACCGTGAGCTTTCTGACGGTCAATTACAGCGTGCATTGCACGGTGGATGTGTAATAACACACCGTTACGACGACACCACTTGGCCAAAGTTGTATTTGCAGTAAATCCACCAGTTAGGTAGTCGTGCATGATGATTGGAGTGCCAATTTCTTTAGCAAACTCAGCACGTTCCATCATTTGTTCAACGGTGGGGGCAGTTACGTTGAGGTAGTGGCCCTTAATTTCACCAGTTTCAGCTTGGGCCTTTTCAATAGCTTCTTGTACAAACAGGAAGCGATCGCGCCAACGCATGAAAGGCTGAGAGTTAATATTTTCGTCATCCTTTGTGAAGTCTAAACCACCGCGTAAGCATTCATATACTGCTCTACCGTAGTTTTTAGCAGATAGACCCAACTTAGGCTTAATAGTACAACCTAATAGAGGACGACCATACTTATTTAATTTGTCACGCTCTACAGTAATACCGTGAGGAGGACCTTCAAAAGTCTTCAGATAAGCTACAGGAATTCGCATATCTTCTAGACGTAGTGCCCGTAGTGCTTTAAAACCAAATACGTTACCTACAATAGAGGTCAACATATTAGTTACAGAACCTTCCTCAAACAAATCTAGAGGATAAGCTACATAGCAAATATATTGATTATCTTCACCGGGAACTGATTCAATATCATAGCAACGACCTTTGTAGCGATCGAGGTCAGTCAACAAGTCAGTCCATACTGTTGTCCAAGTACCAGTAGAAGATTCAGCAGCTACCGCAGCACCAGCTTCTTCTGGAGGAACTCCAGGCTGAGGAGTCATACGGAAGGCTGCCAGAACATCTGTATCTTTTGGTATGTAATCAGGGGTGTAATAAGTTAGTTTATAGTCTTTTACTCCAGCCTGATATCCAGACTTAGACTGACTTTGTGTTTTAGCGTAACTCATATATTCTTTCCTAAGAATCTTTTCACTTTTCTGCTATACACCTTCTAAAAATCTAGACAATCCTAGACACGCTCTTCATTGGTGACTAAAAGCGATTTTCCGACTCACCCGTCCATAAGTCTACTGGCAAAGAAGGTTAATGTTCCGCTCAAGCACATTGAGTTTAGGATTCCCTCTGGGGTTTTCATCCTTATGAAAAGTCGAGTGCAAAACACTCCATAATCGTTGCTAAAATCCTCTGGTCTTAGCAAACGTATGTGATAATAACACAGATTAATGCCGTAAAAACATAGATATTTGTCTAGGATAGTCCATCTTTTTCAGCTTTAGAAGGCAACAGCATACTGTATTTAGATAATATCAAGAATTAGAACTTTTCCACTTTAAAGATTATTTTTTTATTAATAACTTTTTTTAATCTATTTGTTACATTTGTTAATTTTATCGTCATAATCATTTAAAATAAATCAAGTGAATAATTGCTCATTGACAAAAAAACACAGATATGCCACATAAAAACAATCTTAATAATTCAAGATTAAATATTGAACAAGTACAGGGGATCGTTATTTCTGTTATGAGTTATGAGTTATCAGTTATCAGTAAACAAATGATAAATTCACCAAAAGTACAAGATTATAGCTAACTAATAAGGAAAATTTTTGACTCTAGTTTTATGTATAAATTATTGCTAGTATCAAGATAATATAATTACTTCTTCCAGAAAAAATAAGTATTTAATACAAAAAAAATCGGTAAATTAATTTTTCAACAGCGCTAATTATTCAGCACTTTTCTATTGAGAACTACGACCACTATCGGACTCAAGTAATCTACATTTAACTTGCATTTTTATCCGCAAAAGAAAAATAATTAGACCTAGTTATAACTGATAACTGAAATGACCTGTTACCTGTTTCCTGCGATATATCTGTGAAAATGTAAAAATATAAATAATTTTCCCACTGTCCTTAATCTAGACCTAACTGTAGATGACTGTAAATCAGTCTGTTTTATCAACAATCCACTGTATTAATCCCCATTGTCCAAGTCCAATCCAGGCATGGGGAAATAACTTTTGTCAAAGTTGTGGAACCCCACTACTAATTAACGATCGCTATATTCCCCTGCGAAAATTAAGCGCTGGTGGATTTGCGAAAATCTACATTGTTTGGGACCAAGAAACTCAAACCGAACGTATCCTCAAAGTATTATTGGAAAGCTCTCCCAAAGCACTCGAACTATTTGACCAAGAGGCGTGGGTACTTGCCAGTATCCGCCATTCAGGTATTCCTAGAGTCGAAACAGGAGACTATTTTCATCTACGCAAGCGAAATAGTCAGCCAGAAGTTGGCCACTCTAGTCAATGGTTTCTCCCATGCCTGGTCATGGAAAAAATTGATGGCTGTACCCTAGAAGAAATTCTGGAACAATATCCCCAAGGATGTCCAGATTTTTATGTAATTAATTGGCTTTCCCAAGCGGTAGAAATTTTATGGGAATTACATCGCCGGAAAATTATTCACAGGGACATTAAGCCTTCTAATTTAATGTTGCGGGAAATCCAACCTTCAACTTTGACAAAATCTTCCTTATCCTATTCTTTTCATCATCAACGAAAAAAAAGAGGTCAACTGGTCATAATTGACTTCGGAGGGGTAAAACAAATTAGTAATTATAGAATCCAACCTAGAGAAACTATCGCAAAACGCAGCACAACTAGATTAGTATCTCCTGGATATAGTCCTCCAGAACAAATTAATGGAAGTGAAATAGGCCCATTCACAGATTTTTATGCTTTGGGTCGTACTTGCATTCATTTATTAACTGGTCAATATCCAGCAGAATTGGAAGACCCCTCAACAGGTAAGCTAAAGTGGCGTCAACTTCAGCCAGTTCATCCAGCTTTAGCTAACTTACTTGATGATATGGTGAACTTAGATCCAGCACAACGACCAGCAACAGCAGCAGAAGTGCAAGTCCGTTTAGCTAAAATTTATCGACGGCAAAAGAGGTCTCTGAGAATATATTCCTTAGCTACATTAGCTATAACTGTTAAAAATTTATTAATAGATCAGTTGAACAATCTCAGTGAGAATATTAATAGGCTGTTTTTTACGCTGTCTAAAATTTTTAATCAAATAGTTTCAGGCTGTGTAGATACAATTTGGGAAATGGTACTGGGGGCACTTGGGGGAAGTATTGGGGCAACATTCGGATTAATTTTTGCTTATTGGTCAGGAATAGGCGATCGCCTGGCTAGTATATTTACTGATCTAATTTTTCCTGTGTGGGATGTTCCCCTAAATATTGGTCCGGAAATACTTGTCTTTGGTTTGGCAGGTTTGGGAACGGGAGTTGGTTTAACGGATGTAGGAGGTTTAGGTCAACGTCGTCGTTATGGGTTGGCTGCATTGATGGGAATTATTGGTTACATTTTAGGAGGGTTATGTTGGCAATTTTCTCAAGTTGGTAGTAGTGTCTACACGACAAAAGAAGATTTAATTATCCTAGAAATTATTGGTAAATTATCTGTGGGAGTAGCTACTGGTGTGATTACTCTAGGACTTGGTTTAAGAAAGCATAACTTTATTTATGCTTTGATAGTTGCTAGTTTGACAGCGATAGTTTTTTTTGGTTTAGAGCAATTTAATATTTTTCCAGAGTTATTTTTACAGTTTACTGCTATGAATCAAAGTCAACCTAACTTATTAGAATTTTTTGCAAGCATAACTTTTTTCAGTTTATTAGGTTGTATCGGTGGTTTTTGCTTGGGTGTGAGTCATTATGTTATTATTCCTGTTTTACGTTGGTTAGGTTTAAGATAAGTAGAGCTTGTGTGTTAATACTGACTTAAAAGATACTCAATTAACTTTGATGAAGCACGAAAGGTAGTTCCTTTAAGAGCAGCAATAGTTTTGGGAAAATCTACTAAATTTTGTTGGGCAGCTCGATCCAA
>NZ_CEZPJD010000174.1:0-12048 GCF_983059655.1 Okeania sp. | reverse complement strand
AAGCTTATGATATAAAACTTTTAGCTATTGGACAGTTCCTGAAATTTGTAAATATCCCAGCGCACATTGCTATAGATGAAAATAAACGTCGAGAAATTTATGGTCAGTTTCAGCAAATTGTTGCGGAACAGTTGCCTATATTTTTTTTAGTAAATCCTCTTTCATTGCAAGCAGTTCGCGATCGCGTAGATAATTTAAAATTCTCTGCTATTGGTGGAGCTTTTTGGAATATTGATGAATTGAAAGTTAATGATGAAGGAGTCAGGAGGGAAGAAGAAGGAAGAGGAGGATAAAGTTTTTGTTCATCGCATCAGTAGAACGGAGTTTTATCACTAATTAAATGGATATAATATAATACGCTATCTATTACACTCTATTATACCAAGCGTGAAAAAAGAATGTTACGAATAGTTTGGTTAACAAAAATGGTTAAAGTCAGATGTATATTTAGCACTTGGAGAATTATTTCAGGGTCAAAAATGATAATAACAGTTCTTTTGTTTCTACTGACTACTGACTATTGACTACTAGAAACAGTTCAAGCATTTGTAGCAAACATTTATCAAATTGGTATTACACCGCTTTTCAAATTGACGAACCATATCTTTCAAGTGAAACCTTGTAGGGATGTTTTATGAAACGTCCCTACAGTGGTCTACCCAAATTAAAACCGCTGTAATGTGTGACAGCATCATTAATTGAGCCGTCAAACGCCACTACTATTTGATAGAGTAAAAGATTAAACGTTGGTGTATTCAGGAAATTTAGGAATTGGAACTACATCGTTTCATATATTCCCATCCACGTTGGGGAGAAACGCGATCGCGTCCAATAGTTTTTGCAATCCATTCTGCTACTTTTGGTCCAGTCCAGGATTCTTGGTCTCTGGGTGGATTTTTAAGTGCTATGCGTAATTGTTCTTGTTGTTCTAGAGTCAGCAAAGCATGAGAAGGATAAAATTTCCGGGTTTTCCGCCGATTTAAAATGGCATTTGGCCCTTGTTGATTGTAATTTTTTACTATATCTTTAGCATAATCATAGTTAAAACCCAAAGCTTTAGCTGCTTCTTTTATTGTCCACTTTTGGGACACCAACCATAAGAGGTGCCAGCGTCGAGATTCTACTCTATCTCTAGTTTGGAGATAACGTGTTTTAATTTCTGTTTCACTTAGATGAGATTTGAGATAGGCTTTTTTAGGCATCTTTTTCTACTTTATCAGGGAGTAATAATTGTCAATAGCTCGACTCTGGAAAGCAATAGAACTCTGTTCTGCTCAAAGCAATCGCTATACCAGAAGTAGATGACCCTGTAAAGTTTAAATTCACCGTTACAACTGGAGATGATTTCTTCGTTAAGGTAGTAAACCTTATTTGAGGAGTTTAGCCGTAATTTTTAATTTACGGACTAACACCTAATCTGAGAAATATCTATTAGTTTTATTAACTTTGCAGTTGTATTGTTTACGGTTTAGTTACTTATCTATATATACTATATCATTTTATAATATCTGTGTAAATACATAAAAGACTTGATTCAGACAAATTTTTCACTTCACGAAATCTTTACTTTTTTGATGAAAATTTTTATAAAATCTTTATAATTTTTAAGTCAGATTATGATTATATAGCAATTCCCATACTAATGAAGTACAAGATTTTAGGCTTGAGGGAAAAAATTTTGTACCTCACGGGTATGGAAATTGCTATAAAAGCAATAGCTGATAGGTGATGGCTGACAGCTAAATGCTTACCCTTCTTTACTCTTTCTTACTTTTTCAAGTTTAAAATTTAATCATTATATTTTTTTTCGGAGATATCTAATCTAATAGGCATTTCTAACTTCCCTGCTTTCTCCAAATATTAAATTAATTTTGCACAACTCCTTTATAGCTTTCCTCAATCTAAGCTAGAAAGGTTATGACTGTTAACTTAGTTAATAAATAGCCTTTTCATTTGAAATACGGAAACAGAGTCTTGCTCAAAAGGGAACAGTAAAGAAGAAAAAACACTATTAAATAGTAGCTTTGTACAATAATTAATGGATACTCAAGACAAGATTTTTTGATTAGAAAAAAGCTCAATCTAGATTTACATTTCATTTGAAAACACTAAATACATTCTTACCATGAATAGTTCAACACAAAAATCCTATTATCAAGTCGGTGGTTGTCTCCCCAAAAATTCACCCAATTACGTCAAGCGACAAGCAGATGAAGACCTATATAAGAATCTCAAAATAAGTGAGTTTTGTTATGTTCTAAATTCTCGTCAAATGGGAAAATCTAGCTTGCAAGTTAGAACAATTAAAAGATTACAGCAAGAAGGTATTTCTTGTGTGGCAATAGATATTTCAGAAATAGGTAATCGGGGAGTAACTCCCGAACAGTGGTATGCAGGTATTCTTCGCATTTTAGAAAATAATTTTAATCTCTCAGAATATGTAAATATTCGTACCTGGTGGCGAGAACGAAATTATCTAGCACCCGTACAAAGATTAAGTGAATTTATTGAAACTATATTACTAAAAAACATCCAGAATAATATTGTGATTTTTATTGATGAAATTGATAGTATTCTAGCTCTAGATTTTCCTGTAGATGATTTTTTTGGATTTATTCGCTCTTGTTATAATAAACGTGCCAATAATCAAGAATATAATCGCTTAACTTTTGCTTTATTAGGAGTTAGTACACCTCAAGATTTATGTCAAGACCAAAATAGTACACCTTTTAATATTGGTATATCTATTGAGTTAACTGGTTTTAAATTTGATGAAACCTTGTCTTTGGTGGATGGATTAGTCGAAATTTGTCAGCAGCCAGAGGAAGTTTTAAAAGAGATTTTATCCTGGACAAATGGGCAACCATTTTTAACTCAAAAAGTGTGTAAAATTATCATTGAAAATGGAACTTATATTGTTAATCCCAAAATAGAATTAGAGGAAATTATTCAAGCTAAAATTATTCATAATTGGGAGACAAAAGATATACCAGAACATTTGAAAACTATTCGCGATCGCCTTTTCAGAAAAGATGAAAGAATAGTTAGAAGATTAGGGTTATATCAGCAAATTTTACAGAATGATTTGACTGGAATAGTTGCCGATGATAGTCCTGAGCAAATGGAACTGAGGTTATCTGGATTGGTAGTTAGACGAGATAGTAAATTAACTGTGGCTAATCCGATATATGCTACAGTTTTTCACGAGGAAATGATTAATGAAGAGTTAGAAAAACTACCTCCTTATTCTACAAAAATTAAAGCATGGCTTCATTCTAACTGTGAGGATAAATCTTATTTATTGCAAGGGGAAGATTTACAATTTGCTTTAGTTTGGGCAGCGGGAAAAAGTTTAAGAAATCAAGATTTTCAGTTTTTGACTACTAGCCAAAGATTAGTATTAGATGCTCAAATAAAAGCTTTAGAATCAACAAAAATAGAAACTAAAAAAGCTCAGGCAGAAGTTGCAAAAGCACAACAAAAAGCTAAACGCTGGATTTCCATAGGTTCTGCTATCCTTGGCACATCTTTAGTTTTATCAATAGGTTTTTCGCTATTAGCTTATCAAAGATTTAGATTAGCACAATCTAGTCGAGAAATTGAACAAACTGGCACTGATGCTTTGTTATTAGCAATGTTCAAGAAGTCAACCACAAATCAAGCATTGTTTGAAGCTTTACCCAAGGCGATATCTGCGGGACAAAAATTAAAAGATTTGGTTAATAACAATATTCCTCTAGCAGAATATCCTGCGACTAGACCGATATTAGCACTACAAATGATTTTGGATAAACTTGACGAACAAAAACAATTTGAAGATAGTTTTCTTCAGAAAAGAAAGATTATTCTACAAGGTCATCAAGGTGCTGTTACCAGTGTTAAATTTAGACCAAATCAAGATATTTTAGCTTCAGCCGGAATAGATGGAAAAGTAATTATTTGGAATTTTGAGGGCAAAAAAATTGCAGAATGGCAAACAGAGCAAAAATCAGTTAATAGTTTAATGTTTCATCCGAATGGTCAATATTTAGCAACTGCTGGTAGTGATGGTACAGTAAAAATCTGGAATTTATTAGGGGAAAAATTATATGTATTAGAGATATCTCAAACTGAAGTTAATAGTATTAGTTTTAGTGCTGATGGCAAGTATTTAGCAACTTCTGGCATAGATATTCCTGTTCAAATTTGGAATGTATCATTGTCACCTATAACTATATTATCTAATTCAATTTTGAATGATAATGGTTTGATTAGAGCGGTTAGTTTTAGTCCTAATGGAAATTTTCTAGCAACATTAGATGGAAAGTCTACAATTAGATTATGGAATATATCTGAAAATCAATTCAAAGCTATAGATGTGCAAGCTATTAGTATGAATTTTAGCATTTCTCAACCCCAGCTTTTACTAACAGCAACATCAAATGGAGTAGTAGAATTGTGGCAGCTTTCTACAGGAAAGTTAATGAGCAATTTTCAAAGTTTACATCTGGATACTAAATTAGTTAGTTTTAGTCCTGATGGAGAGTTAATAGCTACTGTTGGAATTGATAGTATTGTGCGACTTTGGAATTTATCAGGACGGCAGATTAGTCAATTTGAATTTATGGAAAATGTAATTAGTATTAGTTTTAGTTCAGATAGTAAAAAAATTGCTGTTGCTGGTAGTAACGGTAAGGTTTGGCTAAGGTCTGTAGAAGATTTAGATGAACTTTTAAGTAAAAGTTGTAGTTTTTTAGTAGGAAAACCCAACTATTTTATGAGAGTAGTAGAATTTTGTCAGAGTTAAAGTAAAAGGTTTTAGGTGTTGGATATTATACAATTTTTATATGATACTAATTTAAAAAAAGAATGTTACAAATAGTTTGGTCAACAAAAATGGTTAAAGTCAGATGTATATTAGACATCTCCAAAAATAAACAAGAAAATCAATTCTTATCCAGAAATTATTAATTATTATTCTCTGTTCCCTGTTCCCTGTTCCCTGTTCCCTCTTTTCTGGAGATGTCTATTTAGCAGAATAGAATTATTTCAGCGTCAAAAATGATAATAACAGTTCAATCTAGCTGACTACTGGCTACTGACTATTGGCTACTAGAAACAGTTCCAGTATTTATAGCAAACATTTATCAAATTCGTATGAGGTGGTACAAAATCATGAAAATTACTAAACACTAATAGATGTCTCCAATAATAAAAGATAAAATAAATTATCGCACTCTTATTGTCAGCATTTCCTGCGGAATGCTGCGCAAACAGCCGTCAGTTATTAGCTAGCCTCTTATGGTCGGAGCTGCATTATCAGCTATTAATTAATTTTAGGGAAGGTAAAAATAATTGAGAAATTGAGACAGAATAAAAGTTATTGTTAAAGTACCCGGACTAAACCTTAGAAGTAATTATTTATTACTAATTGCTGTTAACGTAGTTCCTCTGTAGGAGCCTAGATGATTGCTAATAGCTGAATGCTTACGATATAATTGAACCAATATCAAAAATATAAAATACCTATAATCTTCCCCCTTCTCTCTGCTGAAAAATAATTCAAAAATAAGCTGAATGGCGGATGTATAATGGCTAGAAAATGTGCTTATGATCGAGTAATTTTAGTCAATATTGAGTGAGTTAATCAATAGAGTGATGATGAATTGAATACGAGGAAAAATTTTTTCCATAGATAAGCTGTTTCCTGCTACAAGTAAATTCTAAAATTTCCGAGAAAACCCCGAACCCTTAGCACAATTATTAAAAAAACTCAGTATAAAAAGCGATGACATCATAAAGGAAATATGAAATAATAAAAGCCGTGTGTATATAGTACTCAACTACTGCTTAATACTGCAAAATTAAATATCATTATTTGAAAGGTTTAATAATTATGTCAGCTCCCACTATTGGTTATATTAAGCTAGCAAATACCCTGAGTATAGTCAGTCAAAAGCAAGTTACTGGAAAGTTGAGCGTCGCTCATGGCAATCAAGAATGGCAACTTTATTTTCTATTTGGTCATCTTTTATATGCAAGTGGTGGACTACACCCCAATAGACGTTGGTATAGAGCTGTTAAGAAACATTGTCCTAACTTTAAGTTTGAAGTTAATCAGTTAACAAATGTTCAACTATGGGAATATAAATTGTTACAAACAGCCATTAGCGATCGCCAGATAACTTTAAGTCAAGCTAAGGCAATTTTGCGTACTATTTCTGAAGAAGTTTTCTTTGGTATTATTAGTCAACCAGGTTTAACAAGAAGGTGGCATCCACAGAAACATTCAACTTCTCCAACAACTTTAAATTTACTTTTATCAAGGCGAGAAATTAAAGAAGTTCTTGCTTCAGCAAAAATAATTTTACAATCTTTACAAGAAGAAGATTTATGCCATATTAATCCAGATTTTGTTCCAGTTATCAAAAAGAGAGATAAGTTATTCAATCAAGAAAGCTCTGAATCTGTTTTAAAGATCGATAAGTTCCTCAATGGTAAACTAACAATTTGGGATCTTACATTAGAAATGAAAATGTCATTACAGGGAGTTACCCGTAGCTTATATAGCTTTGAAAAACTAGGCTTAATTTATTTGATGAATGTAGAAGATTTGCTTCCACCTTCGGAAAAAATTAACTTGCCAGGCACAGAAAAGAGTATTAAGAAGGTAAAAATTGCTTGTATTGATGATAGTTATAGTACTGCTTTCTTGCTAGGTAAAATCCTCAAGCCACTGGGATACGAAATTTTACAAATTCAAGATCCAATTAAAGGATTAGCTCTTTTGGAAGAATGTAAACCCGATATGATTTTTTTGGATTTAATTATGCCTAAAGTTAGTGGTTATACAATATGTGATTTTTTACGAAAAACTACTACATTTCAAAGTGTACCAATTGTATTTTTATCAACTCAAGATAGTATTATCGACAGAACTAGAGCTAGAATTGTAGGTGCTAATGATTACCTGTGTAAATCTTCTTGTCCAGAAAAAATTGTAGAAATTGTGGAAAAGTATATCAATACTCAACATTCTATAAATGAGTCAAAAAGTAGTTTAGAGCAAACATATAATTTTACTTTGATGGCTGTAGGAAGCTAAAACTAAATTGTGATAAATCATCAGTTGATTATCGATTAATAATGATTTCGATCTGAGATTTTGCAAGTGCAAAATCTAGTGTCTCTATATAAACTAGAACACAAATATCTACCTAATAAGACCATTTTCAAAAAATAGCTATTCAGGGTATCAGGTGGCATGGTAGTAGGTATAAGAAATAAGAAGTGAATATTTTTCAATTCCGTTAAGCATCTACATTTTACTGTAACAATTTTTCTTAAATTTGGCACAATTTTTCTATATCTAGTAAAATATCTTAAAAATTTAATAGTAATAAAATCATGAAATCAACATAATTAACCTCCATTTTTCATTTTTCTAGTAAAATTTTCAGATACATTAAATTTTTAATAACCCATCGCGAATCAAATAATCTTTAGAGGGTTAAACCCTATAGAAAAAGTTTGATTTTATGATTAAAATAGAAATTAAATTATATAGTAAATATAAAATTTAACAATTATGTTAATAACTAATATAGAGTGTAACAAAGTATGGAATGCTTTAGCTGCACTTAGCCACAAGCAAGCAACAGGTAAACTAATATTAGACAATGGCGAACAAAAATGGCAGATTTACTTTTGTCGAGGACAAATGTTATATGCCACAGGGGGACTACATCAAACTAGACGTTGGTACAGAACAATTAATCAACATTGTCAGCATCTAAAATTTAACGCTAATTTATTATCTACTGAAGAATTATGGGAGTATAAGCTTCTTCAACAAGGTATTACTGAAGAACAAATAACTTTAAAACAAGCTAAAGCAATTATCCGTAGTAGCAGCTATGAAATTTTCTTTGCTTTAGCAAGTCAATCAATTTTAAACCTCAACTGGCAATTAGACCGGGAATTAACATCAGAACTTTGTCCCAACTTAGTATTATGTCCATTAGAATTAAAGGAAGTTATAGAGGCAGCACAAAAACTTTGGGAACGTTGGCAAAAAATAGGTGTTAATGATATTTTTCCAGAACAAGCTCCGGTAGTTAAAAAATCTATAAAATTACAAAGTCGTCTCAGTGAAGAATCCATACAAGTTCTTACTAATAAATTTAATGGTGAAAATACCTTGTGGGATATTACAGTTAAAAAAAGGCAATGTCTAGCCTTAACAACCCGTACTATGTATCACTTTTTTAAACAAGGTGTAATAGAAGTTCGAGCTGTACCAGATTTACCTTCTCCATTAGAGCAATTACGCCTAGCTTACTCTTCAACAAATCGTTATAGACCTCTCATTGCTTGTATAGATTCTACACCAACAACAGGTAAATTTTTAGAGCAAATTTTGATGCCTAAAGGTTATAAAATTGAGAAAATTACTGACCCAATGCAAGGAGTAGGATTATTGGCTAAAAAAAATCCAGAATTAATATTTATAGATTTAGTTATGCCGGAAGTTGATAGTTATGCACTCTGTAATTTTTTGCGGAAAGCTTCAATTTATAAACAAACTCCTATTATTATTTATACCGGACAAGATAATTATCTAAATCGGGCTAGGGGATTATTATCAGGTGCTACAGATTTTTTAAGAAAACCAGCAACTGCAACAAAAATATTAGAAACAGTAGAAAAGTATTTAAAGTTAAAAAAACAGGAATATCAAAATAAAAATAACCTTTCGCAATCTTTAGCTTTAGCACCTGAATGCTGAAAAGAATAAAAATAGTTTGAATTAAGACAGAAGGCAGAATAATTAATAATTAATAATTAATAACTGGAGAGTACTAAAGTTCTTCCCAAGAACAATTTGTGTTAAAGAGTGAAAGTATTACTGCAAAAGCCTTACAGGACTTATACCATTTCTAAAAATTCTTGCTACATCTTCTTAAAAGTAGGGAGTAGGGAGTAGGGTAAAAATAGATAATATATCTTGATTTAATGCCGATAATAGTCACAAACATTATTTAACCATTATTATTACTTAATAGCTGAAGTCCCATGGGAAGTATAGCATTATTTTTGGGAATTGGTATTACAGCTCTGAATAAAGAGTTTTTAACCTTTAGATCGCTGAAAGTTTTAGCTAGCAGTAGTTATTTCAAGAACTTTGCGCTGTTTAGTTAATAATTAATAATTAATTGTTGAAGAATGTTTCCGACACGCCATCTGATAACCCCAAACAATCTTAAGCACCCCTGTTGACAACTGATAACTGAAATAACGATGAGGTATTAAACCCGCCACAGAAAAAATAAAAATTTAACTAAGTCAGCGACATAAAAGATAATCATGTAAGTAAATATAAGGATACACCAGATCATAAAAATACTAATGACAGAATTAATGTTGCCCACAATGCGCATTGAAAGCGATAGTATGGGAAAAATAGAAGTACCAACAAATCGTTATTGGGGTGCTCAAACTCAGCGGTCGCTCATCTATTTCTCTATTGGGCAAGACTACATCCCACCAGAAGTCATCAAAGCATTCGCCATTCTCAAAAAGGCAGTCGCTCAAACCAACCACGAACTCGGCAAACTCCCAGAAGAAAAAACAAAATTAATTTCTCAAGCAGCAGAAGAAATAATTGCTGAGAAACTAGACGGTAACTTTCCACTGCGAGTCTGGATGACAGGAAGTGGCACCCAGTGCAATATGAATGTCAACGAAGTCATCTCCAACCGGGCGATCGAAATTGCTGGTGGAGAAATGGGAAGCAAAATACCAATACATCCCAACGACCACGTTAATATGTCGCAGTCATCTAACGATACTTTTCCCACTGCTATGCACATCGCCTCAGCAATAGCATTACAGGAAAAGTTATTGCCGAAAGTCAAGAAAATGCGCGATGCACTCCAGGAAAAATCAGAAGAATTTGCCGACATTGTTAAAATAGGGCGTACTCACTTGCAAGATGCTGTACCGTTAACATTGGGGCAGGAATTCTCTGGATATGTGGCACAACTGGATGCAAATATGCAACACATCACCAATGTCTTGCCAAGTTTGTATGAACTCGCTCTAGGCGGCACTGCCGTGGGAACAGGGTTAAATACAGTTAGTGGTTTTGCCGAACTTGCTGCAAAATATATTAGTGAAATAACTGGGTTGCCATTTGTGTCTGCACCTAATAAATTTGCTGCTTTAGCTGCTCACGATCCAATAGTTATGGCGAGTGGCACTCTGAAGACTTTAGCTTGTTCGCTGCTGAAAATAGCTAATGATATTCGGTGGTTGGGAAGTGGCCCTAGGTGTGGGTTTGGGGAGTTGATTTTACCTGCAAATGAACCAGGATCTTCAATTATGCCAGGAAAAGTCAATCCTACTCAGTGTGAGGCAATGACAATGGTGGCAACTCAGGTAATGGGGTATGATGCAGCGATCGCTTTTGCTGGCGCTCAGGGAAGTTTTGAGTTAAATACTTATAAACCGATGATGATATTTAATTTGATTCAGTCGATTAATTTGATTGCTGATAGTTGTAATAATTTCACTGATTTTCTATTAGTTGATTTACAGGCAAATCAGAAAAAAATTGAGTTTTATTTAGAACAGTCTTTGATGTTAGTGACAGCTTTGAGTCCGAAAATTGGGTATGATAATGCGGCGAAAGTTGCTAAGGTTGCCCATGAGAAAGAGTTGACTTTAAAGGAAGCTTGTTTGGAATTGGGTTATGTTTCGGCAGAGGAATTTGACGATGTTGTAATTCCTAAAAATATGACTCATCCTTCGTAAGCATTCAGTCTAGTAGGGTGTGTTAGGCGTTAGCCGTAACGCACCGAAAATTAACATTTATAGACCTATATAGATGATGCGTTACATTTCATTAATGCACCCTACTGGACTATTTTTTCCAAAGGATTTTGTTCTCTTGCTCTTTGCCAGTTTTCTAGTAATTTTCTGTTAATAAACCAGACATATTCAACAACTTTGCTGACCAAACATTAGCTTTATGACTCACTTCACTCAGGAGTTCACTATCATTCCGAATACTTTCCCAATTATACTGCCACTGTGCTAATGTTATCTGCAGCTCAACAAGTTCAGCAGCAACTTCTACCTCTGTATCAGGTGCAGTCCATTCAATAAAAAATTCACTTTCTTTGAGCAAATTTTCTACCAGTTCTTGATTAGCTGTAGACTGACAACGAGATTTAATTCGTGCTAAATTTGAGGCGATATTTCCCAAGCATACAGGAATTTCATCTCTCAAATATCTTTCTTTCAAAGTGTTCCAATTTCTCATAAATTTTCTAATTAATGTTATGATATTTACCAAATAAATAGCAGAGAATTTAAACAGATGCGATACCCAGTTAAACTGAAACAAACTGATGAAGGATATGCTGTTTGGTGTCCTTATTTACCTGGATGTTGGTCTCAGGGAGAAACTGAAGCTGAGGCATTGGAAAATATTAAGGATGTCATAGAATCTTATTTAGAATATATGAAAGAGTTAAATTCAGATGGTTAGTTGCATAATTCCTAATAATAAAAAATAACCATTTCGTAGGTTGGGTAGAACGGAGTGTTAGCGGAGCTTATCCGTTAGGATAAACCCAACACATATCTTTTGTTAGCAGATGCAAGTTTTTGTTGGGTTGCGCTTTCGCTTAACCCAACCTACTAGGTTAAATTAATAATAATTTGTTAGATTATTTCTGCTAAGGAACGAACGGACAAAATTTCATCTTGTTTTAAAGGTTCAACAGCAGACATAGGAACAATAATTACATTTATAGATTCTCCTACGGCATTAAAGACTTCTAATACATAACCATTTTCTTCTCCTTCTGGGTGAGTTGCTGTATCAATTAACATGGCAATATCACCTTTTTTCAGGTTATATTCTGGGAAGTCTTTGCTTAGAGAAATACGTTGGTATAATTCAAGCATTGGTAGTTTTATCTTTTAAGTGGTATCAAAGTAATAAATTGAGTTTGATTCTCTGCTTTTCGTTGTAACCAGATGGTAATAACTGCTATATTT
>NZ_CEZPJD010000173.1:0-12079 GCF_983059655.1 Okeania sp. | reverse complement strand
AGGTATAATACCAGTTTGATAAATATTTGTTACAAATAACTAGGTTACTTCTTAGAAGTCAGGTAGGGGAGCCGTCGGATTGGCGAAGTACAGAAGTCAAGAGTCGTATGGGAATGGCTTCAATATCATTTTTTAGGTCGGAACTTATCTTTATTAGTCAAAGGGACATCTCCTATAAAATCTCTTAATCAGCCAAATTATTCGTAACATTCTTTGTTTAAAAATGGTACAGTGTTAATTTTATGTGAGGTGGCACAGAATTATGAAATTTCTTAACTTGTCTGTCTGTGATCTACAGTCAAACCCGATCAAAATATTATTCTATGCAACTTCTTATGAATTTGGTATAAAAAGTGATAGGAATTGCTTTGGGAGTTATAGCAGTCTAAACCAAATTTCGCACCACAAAATATAGTATAGAATAAGGAGTCAGGAGTCAGAATTTAGGAGAAAACCATAGCTACCGTTATTGAGTAATCAATCAAGCAACTATGTACACATAATGCTTAATTATTTACTAGGAATTTGATGAACGAAAAAAGTAATTGAGATGATTTGCATAGTATAAAGACTTACCAAGCCACGGATTTATATACTACTTTTGTGTTACAATTTAAAGTACTATAATGTGGCATCCAAGCAAAGGGCACAGGCATATAAAAAGCTATAAAACTCGGGCAACACAAGATGTTTCTCTGTTCCTTCTTCTTTCTTACTTCTGCTATACCTTGGAGAAGCGTTTTGAGTTCGATCGGCCTCAATGAAACTAAAAATAAATAATGCCACTAAATTTTATATAGTGGCATTACAGACCTAATTATAGAGTTTTTTTATGTACTCACATTACCACAATCCTCTTACAGGAGGAGGAGGTTGTGGTGCAGGCCGTGTAATAGGAGGTGGTGGCTGAAGTGGTGGAAACTCTAAGGAAGGAGGACCCTGGAAATTGTATTGTGGTAACTGAACTTCTACCCGTTCATAGTTATAATCTGGGATGACTTTAAAAAAATCTATACAACCACAAGGGTCTTCAGGATCGTCATTCTTTTTGCCCACAATTGCATATACCCTCATTCCAGGTACTAGACCTGCTATTTCTATTCTATGTCTAGGAGAAAAAAATAGAGTTCGTAGTTGACCACGTTCCTCTTCAGGAATTGTGACATAAGTCGGTTCACCATCATTAGGTGCAATGCCAGGAATGCCTAATTCGGCTTCTTCATCTACTAGAATTGTGACTACATTACCGATAATACCTTTAACATAGCCGACAATCTCCATTTGATTTGCTCCCCCAGTTGCTCTAGTTCTTTCCCTTTGGGCAACTTTCTCATTTTCAGGAGCAGCGATCGCCGGATAAATTGTTCCAAATGTAATTAATATTGACAAACAAGTACTTGTCAAGTTTGTATATTTTGGAAGACGCATGACTACCTCACCAAATTTTGTCTAATTGTCTAAGTTAAAATCTGTTTTCACAGGTTTAACTGGACATCTATCTATTGATTGCTTATTTTTATAACAACCTCTCATGGAGCTTACCATCAACGTTTATTTTTGGCAAGCAAGTTGACTTTATATAACTTGAATATATTAGTAGGTTTTTTTTCTGTTATTGTGATTGATATAAACAGGTAAACTATTTATATTAATTTCATTGAAAATATCTAGATATAGCCTCTTTTTTACTTACTAGAAAATAAGTTTACAGCAGCATAGCAAACCTATATTTTGGTTCTAATATTTTAGTATGAGTAATATAGTAATCAAGTTATAAATTATCATTACTGAGAGAGAAACTGTTTATGTATAAGGCTTTCAGATTTCCTTTTTCTAACAACTAGTTTTTGATAAACTTATATACCTATAATATTTAAGTAGTAGCGAAAATAAATTTCCTAGTTGAAAGTGAAAGAGGGAATAGAAGGGAATAGAGAAGAATAAGTCGATAAGATATGTAATTAGTTTTGCATAAGAATTTATACAAAAATTCCTCAAAAATATAGCAGTCACATTGCTTTTTTTATATTTTATTTCAACTCAATAAATATTTTTTCTATAACTACTATCAGTAGTAGTTTAATTCAGCTTGATTTGCATAATTATTTATGTGATTAATCATCATAAAAATTGATTTCAAAATATTAGCAATTACTGATTAGCATCTTCTCCTGATTTGATTTTTTTTTCTTCAGGCATATATTCTTCAATATTGATAGACGATAGTCCCTTAGATTCGACTAATTCAAACATTGACCCTAATTGTACCCAAATCAACAAAGCAGTTGGAAATACTACTATTGCACCCATAAAAATAGATAACCATTCAACAATATTAAATATAGAAAGACTAGCAGATACACACAAAAAGATAAATAAAGTCATGCTCAAATAAGCAGCAATAAGATTAGGAGTTTGATAACCTATTTCTCTTTGAGAAACTTTATTTTTCAGCCATAATGTTAATTTATACTCCAACATATCTTTAAAAATAACTCCCAAGATAATAGAGAAAAATAATGTTAACTGAATGACTGTATAGACAGGAAAATCAAAAAAAGTATTATCGTACATTTTGTTTAATAGCAAATATTAACCATTGTGAATCATATCATATTTGTAGCGCTCGAGCAGACACAAATTTTTTTTAGTTAAGAATTAAAAATAATTATATGGAAGTTAGTATAATAAAACAGGTCAATCAAATTGATTTAACCTGAAGTAATATTATGATTCTGTATTTTCACCCTGTTGTAACTAAATTCATCTATAAATTGTAAGCATTTCCTGCGGAATACTGCAAAAACAGATGCATAAATGTATACGAAGGTTAACTTATTACCTTTTTATTTCCTGGGGAATGCTGCATAAACATAATTTTGAATTCTCCTTCTAAGATATTAAGTTAATAACTGATAGCTAAATGCTGAATGCTCACCTATAATTTCAGCCAAATAATACCTTCTCCAAACTTTGTAAAGCCACTTCCAAGTTATCATTCATTAGTTGCACATCAAACTCTTCTGCAGCTCCCACCTCTTTAATTGCCTTTTCTAGACGCTTGACGATCGCCTCTTCCGAATCATGTCCTCTACCTCGCAATCTTTGTTCCAATTCAGTCATAGAAGGAGGTAAAATAAAAATACGCAATGCTTCTGGAAAAGTTTGTTGAATTTGTCTTGCCCCTTGTACCTCAATCTCCAGTAATACTAATTTACCTTGTTTAATATTTTCCATAACTGGCAGACGTGGCGTACCATAAAAATTACCAGCGAACTCAGCCCATTCTAATAAATCTTTAGTTTCAATCATTTCTTGAAATTTATCGCGGTCTACAAAGTAATAACTTTCTCCTTCTACTTCTCCAGGTCGAGGACAACGGGTAGTCATAGAAATAGACAAAACTAATTCTGGATGACCTTGTAGGAGAGATTTTACTAAAGTCCCCTTACCTACACCACTAGGCCCTGTTAAGACAATTAATTTACCAGTTTGCATAAATTTTTATCGCAGTATCAGCCAGCATAAATAAACTGTTTAGTATTAATAAAAAATTCTGGAAAATTAAACATTAATTACCACAATTAACTATTAACTATCCTTATTGTTAAATATAAATCTATGTGCCACTGTCTCAGGTTGAATTGCCGAAAGAATAATATGATTAGAATCTGTAATAATAACTGCCCTGGTACGCCGACCATAAGTAGCATCAATTAATTGGCCTCTTTCCTTGCCATCGCTAATCATTCGCTTGATAGGGGCAGATTCTGGACTAACAATTGCAACGACCCTATTCGCAGAAACTATATTACCGAAACCAATATTAATTAACTGGATATCCATGGCAGACTATGCAATTAAGGAACATAAAGCTCAGACAACTCATATATACAAAGTTTTTCAGTCATAGCAAAAGTAAAGAAGGAATAAGTGGTGCGACATAGGGATAGCGACTCCTCGCTATATCCAATGGACCAAGAGAGGGAATACGCACCAAGAGAGAAAAAAGGAAAAATCTGGTGTTGTTTGAGTTTTAAGCTTTTGATATATCTGCGCCCTTTCCTTCGACTGCTATATTAATAAGAAAACACATAAAAATCTTTACTCATTAGATTGGGCTTTTACATCAAGTATAAATTTGGAATTATAGAAGTAATAAACATTAGTTCTGAATAATTCTCAAACCTGCTCAATCAAGTAATTTTTATTTATATTAATTTTTTTTATTGAGAGCAGAGAATAAGATAAAATAATGAACCTTTATTTGTCAAATAAACTTGATCTTACAAGTCCCTAAATTTCTATGGGAAAAGCAAAAAAAATCATTTTAATGATTGTCGCCTGAAAAATAAAAAATCTTGTTTTTAGACACTAAATTTATATCATAGTTTTTTCACTTTGAATTTTTAACTTCAAGCTAACTGTGCAACCTGTTGACTATACGACTCTCATTGCTTCATGTTCTGAACTCTGTGCCCAATGGCTACCAGCACGTTTAGAACAGGTATATCAGCGCGATCGCTTTACCATTACCATTGCTCTGCGAACTCTCAAAAAACGTGGTTGGCTGGACATTTCCTGGCATCCCCAAGGGGCCCGTATTTGTATCTGTCACCCTCCACCTCGCGCCCCTGATACTTTTACTTTTAGTCAACAATTACGACACCAGCTAGGGGGACTAGCTTTAATAGCAATTGTTGAAGTTTCTCCTTGGGAGAGAGTACTGGACTTCCAATTTGCAAAACGTCCTGGAGAAGCACCTCTATGGCACCTTTATGTGGAAGTTATGACCAAGTACAGCAATGTTATTCTGACCACTGCGGATAATTTAGTTATTACCTGTGCCCATCAAGTGAATAGTCAACAGTCTAGCCTTCGTCAAATTCAAACTGGTCAACCCTACGAGCTGCCACCATCTCTGACTAACCCTATTCCTAATTTGCAAGAAACGCAAGAGCAATGGCAAGAAAGAATTAGTCTAATACCTGGTGTATTGTGGCGAAATTTAGTCAAAAATTATCGTGGCCTAAGTAAAGCCTTAGTACAGCCGATGATTGAAGCTTTAGGAATAGACTCTCAACAGTCTACTGATAAACTTGGTGCTTCGGACTGGCAGAAATTATTTAAAAGTTGGCAAGAATGGTTAAAAAATCTGGATAATTCTAAATTTTATCCTAGCTGGACAGCAACAGGGTACAGTGTAACAGGTTGGCTAAGTATAGAATCTATTGATACTGTCCAGGAATTACTGAATGGTTATTATACTAGACAGCTGAATCAGCAAGAGTTTAGCCAACTATATCATCAAATTAGCCAAAAAATTAAAAATATTACGGCTAAGTTACAGCTAAAGGCTGACACTTTTTCCGAACGCTTAGAGCAGTCGGATGGGGCAGACTTGTTGCGTTCGCAAGCCGATTTACTTATGGCCAATCTTCAGGAATGGAGACCGGGTATGAAGGCTATTACTCTCTGTGACTTTGAAACGGGGGAACCGATGGTCATCAAGTTAGACCCAGAGAAAAATGCGGTGCAAAATGCTCAAAGTCTTTATAAAAAGCACCAAAAGTTGAAACGGGCACGTATAGCAGTTGAACCACTTTTAGCGGCAGTCCAAGCAGAAATTGATTATTTGGAGCAAGTGGAAGCTTTTTTGTCTCAGTTAGATACTTACCGAACTCCAGAAGATTTACGCACTCTTGAAGAAATTCGGGATGAGTTAATTCAGCAAGCTTACCTTAAAGCTCCAGAACATCATCACCAAGATAATAAAAAGGATACAGAATTTTACCGTTACGAAACTCCCGGTGGATTTGAATTATTGGTCGGCCGTAATAATCGTCAAAATGATTTGTTAACTTTTCGGGTAGCGGGAGATTATGATTTGTGGTTTCATACTCAAGAAATTCCTGGTAGTCATGTTTTGTTGCGACTTGATGCTGGTACAATACCAGATGAAGTTGATTTACAGTTTGTTGCAGATATAAGTGCCTTTTATAGTCGTGCCCGTCAGAGTGAAATAGTCCCAGTTATTTATACTAAACCTAAGTTTGTTTATAAACCCAAGGGTGCTAAACCTGGTATGGTTGTATATAAGCAAGAACAGGTTTTTTGGGGGAAACCACAAAGGGCTGAAACCCATATTTCACAATTAATTGGGGTTCAAAATTAAAAAATTTTCTAGAAATTGCTCAATAGTTTGTTACAATTAGTGATATAAACATTGTGAGATATATAACCCGCAAATCGCTGCGAACTTGGGAACACGTAGCTGCTTGCTTGTTAATCTCGCAGAAATAACAACGGAAAATAATTTTACTTAGACCTGCTTGACAAAGTTGGTCTTTTTTTTCTGTCAATCAAAAAAGTTATAGAGGGATAGCAGGGAACAGGGAACAGTTGGAAAAACATTTTCTAGTCTGAGATTGGTCATTAGACATCTTCTCCAAAAGAGGGAGTAGTGGGAAAAGGATTGATAATTTCTGTCTGATAATTAATTTGATTTTTTATGACTAGAGATATCTATTAGTCCATGTCCTAACCAATTTTTTTTTAGCTATAGAAATACTTTAGTGGCCTAAGCATTCTTTTATCCTCTACTCCGTAACCTAAAATAATTTTAGAATCTACTCAAATAAATGAAATGCTTTGTAATTAAAAGCAGTTTATTCACTTCAAAAAAAGTTGGAGTATTTGAGTAAAGGAAGTTGGTCTAGAGTAGAGTATTTTTTTGACTTATTCCTGTTTTATTAGATACAGAAATTATCAGCATATACGACGAAATTCGGTCGATACACATTACTCGTTTTTTTCTTAACTTTTACCCAGAGATTGAATAGTGTAAAGCTCTGCTGGAAACTCATTTGTATTAACATCCACCTCACAAATAAGTTTTAGTGTTACGCTCAGTTAATGGAATAGATCATAACATAAAAAAGCTGTTTGTAACACGATATAATCCGGATTTATAAAACAGTATAAATAATCTCTCACTGAGGATTGCTGACAACGTATGATTAACGTTTAAAGTCTGATGCTAATTTGATTGGTAATAACTATGTCACAACAGAGTCTCATCACAGTCAACAAAAATGGACAATACAATCAACAAAATTTTACATACCCACCAAAATTGGATCTTGAGGTTGTCAACCAGGAACTTGCCCAAGCAGATGCTAATACTTTGGTTAAGTGGGGATATACAACCTTTGGAGAAGGTTTAGTTATGAGTACCAGTTTTGGTATCCAGGCTGCTGTTATGTTACATCTAGTGACAACCGTTGTACCTAATATTCCTGTAATTTGGATTGATACAGGGTATTTACCAGCCGAAACTTATAGATTTGCTGAGGAGTTGACTGAACGACTGAGGCTTAATCTTAAAGTATATCAATCTTCAATTAGTCCAGCTAGAATGGAAGCTCTACATGGCCGACTATGGGCTGAGAATAATGCTGATGCTCTGAACCGCTATGACCAAATTCGCAAAGTAGAACCTATGCAAAGAGCATTAAAAGATTTAGGTGCTAGAGCTTGGTTAGCGGGCCTACGGAGAGACCAAACTGACCACCGCAAGAGTCTTAACCGCATTGGTCAACAATCGGGAATATATAAGATTTTACCTATATTAACTTGGAATGCCAGAGATATATATCAATATTTGACTGCTTACGATTTGCCTTATCATCCATTTTTTGATTTGGGTTATACTACCGTGGGAGATTGGCATTCTAGTCGTCCCTTGACTATGGAAGATGAGAATGAACGGGATACTCGTTTTCATGGTCTTAAGCAGGAGTGCGGACTACATTTACCTCAGACAGATGGACAAGCTCAAAGTTTAGATTCTAGTTCTTTGTAATTGAAATAGCAGTCAGCGGTCAGCGGTCAGCTATCAGCTTCTCAAGGTGTATAATAGGGAATTAAAACTTCTCTATTAAACTGACCCAAAACTACCAAAATCTAGACTTAACTAGACATAGGTAGTTTTGGTGTTAACTTCCTGTTTAAACGTGGCTTTGTGCTTCAATACACAGATAGACAGAGTCAATTTATTGTCACTAGAGAAAAATTGTATCCTTCTAAAGTATTTGTAGCAAAAATTTTAGTATTTAATATTAAAGTCTTTTTTCAATTCAAAGCTTCAGCATGATATCTTATATGGTCTTCTATAAAAGATGCAATAAAATAATAGCTATGATCGTAATTTTTTTGCATTCTTAAAGTTAGATTAACTGCTTTTTTTTGACAAGCTTCTTCAAAGACTTCTGGTAACAATTGTTTTTGGAATAAAAAGGGGTCTGCCGTTCCTATATCAATTAAAATTGGACGATCGTAACCATAGTTTAAAATTAATTCACTAGCATCATAATCACGCCAATTTTCTTGATTTTCACCTAAATAATTGCTAAAAGCTTTTTCACCCCAAGGACAACGCATTGGTGCTGCTATTGGCGCAAAAGCGGAGATAGATTGATATTTTGTC
The DNA here is from genome assembly GCF_983059655.1 of Okeania sp. NCBI lineage: Bacteria > Bacillati > Cyanobacteriota > Cyanophyceae > Oscillatoriales > Microcoleaceae > Okeania > Okeania sp. Next base: position 3,591 of record NZ_CEZPJD010000173.1, on the reverse strand, counting down.
GGATTCTTGATAGCACAAATTAATGCTCCGTGACCTCCCATGGAATGACCAAAAATACTTTGTTTATCTGGCTTAATTGGAAAGTTTTTAGCTATTAATTCTGGTAATTCTTTGACAACGTAACTATACATTTGATAATGCTTTTGCCAAGGTTCTAATGTGGCATCAACATAAAATCCTGCACCTGTACCAAAATCCCAATGATCGTTCTCATTTTGAATGCCAGTATTACGCGGACTAGTATCTGGTACAACTAAAATTAATCCATATTTTGCAGCAAATTTTTGTGCGCCTGCTTTAGCCATAAAGTTTTCTTCGGTACAGGTTAAACCAGAAAGAAAATACAATACTGGTAATGGTTTTGATTTGGCTTTTTGTGGGATATAAATTGAAAAGCGCATCTCAATATTACAGGTTGAAGATGAGTGAAAATAATAGCTAACTTTGCCACCAAAGCATTGATGTTCTTTAACAAGTTTGAGTTCTGTAGACATAATTTGATCGGGAATAAGGATAGATAATTTTTAATTTATAACAGGTAGTAAGTGTGGTTGAATAATTGGTAGTCTTGCATAGTAATGATATACAAGGAACAAGGAATACTTGGCACGGGAGCAAGATGCTCCCACTATTCTCATAACAAAAATAATGCAATGCACAACCATTACAACGCACCACCACCGAATAATTAATGATTTCAGATTTACAGCGCTTTTTATTTAAGGTTGAAAAACTTGTACTATGATATTCCAATAACCCCAGAAATTTTCCACTATGCGCACTGCCTACCAATACAAATTAAGACCCAACAAAGAACAAATAGCCACCATAGAAATGTGGTTGGAATTGTTGCGTCGGCAGTACAACTATAGGTTGGGTGAAAGATTCTCATGGTGGTCAGAAAACCGTTGTCCGGTTAACGCCTGCCCCTTGGTAATGCCAATTCCTCAACTAAGAGATAATCCAAATTATTACTCTCAAAAAAAAGATTTAGTCAATACCAAAGACAAATTTCTGGAATACAAGCTAATTCACTCTCAGGTGTTACAGGATTGCATAAAACGAGTAAAACTTGCCTTTGATAGATGGTTTAAAACAGACAAAAAAGGACGGAAACTAGGGAAACCAAGATTTAAAGGAAGAGGACGTTATCGTAGCTTTACTTATCCTCAAATCAAACAAAACTGTATTGAAGGAAATCAAATTAATTTGCCAAAAATCGGCAATATCAAGTTGATTCAGCATCGACATTTACCTGATGGTTTTCAAATTAAAACAGTGACAATTAGTCGTAAAGCAGATGGTTATTATGTGACTTTATCCCTAGAAGACAAATCAGTTCCAGCTTTAACAACTAAAGTTGAACCAACATTAAAAAACACTCTGGGAATTGATATGGGGTTGAAGGAATTCTTAGTAACAAGTGAAGGAGAATCTGTCCCCATCCCTCAATACTATCGAAAATCTCAGCAGCGATTAAAGACTCTACAAAAACGCTTATCCCGTAAAAAGAAAGGTAGTAAAAGATGGTTAAAATCTGTCAAAGCTGTAGCTAAACAACATAAAAAGGTCGCTGATAAACGTAAAGATTTTCATTTCAAAACAGCAAATGAGTTATTGTCAAAAGCAGAAGTTATTGCCCATGAAAACTTAAACATTAAATGGCTAGCAAAGACGCGTTTGAGCAAATCAATTAATGATGCTGGATGGGGACAATTCCTGTCTATTTTAAATGTCAAAGCTGAAAATGCTGGACAGAAGACTATAGCAGTAAACCCCAAAAATACCAGCCAAGATTGCTCAAATTGTGGTGAAAAAGTCGATAAAGAATTAAATATACGAACTCATTCTTGCCCATATTGTGGTGTTGTGATTGACCGCGACTTGAATGCAGCGATAAATATCAAACATAGGGCGGTAGGGCATTCCGTCTTTAAAGCTCGTGGAGTCCGACGGGGTACCGGGACTGCGAAACGAGAAGCCCACACTATAGCGTCAGCGAGCGTGTGGGAGTATGTCACTTGAAAGTTTTATTGCTCAAGCAGTTAATCGGGTCTTAATTACTGCTGTTAAAGATGATAATTCTGATTTAGAAACAGATTTTCAATTGATAGATTGGATTGAGTCTTTAAAGTTACCTTTATTAAATAAAAATACTTTATATAGAAATAAAGAATTCTTTGTTTGAATGTTTTGAGTAGGAAGTAGGTTCAATAATTGATAATTGATAATTAATAATTGATAATTACTTCTCCCTAAAAGTGAAGAGGATTGAATAAAAGGAAAATTTTTTCTTGTTTCTCTTTTAAAGGAGAGGTATTTTGCCTTAATTATTCGGTAAAGAGTATAGTAACCAGGCAAAACTATTTCAGTTCTCAAAAATAATGTATTTTTCAATGCACTTTGTTGAAGGAAGCAATCTCTATGAATTTGGGATTGCTTCCCGATCTTTGTAATGACAATTTTTTGACCGAATTTCATATTAACTAAAAGTCAAATCAATCATCAAATTTTAAACTTATTTCAACGCGACCTTGAGTCTTCATTTCGTTTAGAATTTCAGCGGGAATATTTCTTACTTTTTTAACTTTAGCACTGGCAGTATTGACAAAGCTTTTTTCTCCTTTTTGGCTGTAAGTTTTAATTTCCATCAAGTCTTTTTCGTTATCAAGGACAAGACGACTTCCTAAAACAGAATATCCATCTTTTTCAATTCTTGCGTGGATTTTTTCAATATCTTTCTCCAGCAAATCAAAGTTTAAAGTTTCTTTCTCGATACTGTTAAAGGTTTCAATATCCACATCATTTTCTTGTAATGCTTGTGATATTTTTTCACCCGCATTTTTCATGGTATTAAATAATTTGCCAAATTTATCTCCCAAGTTTTCTTGGTCTATCTCTATCATAGGTATTATCCTCAGACAGTTTAATATTTTGTAGTTTTGACTAATGAAATAGATGTTGGTTTATACCAGTTTCCGAAAATATTGCCACATGAATTTTTTTTGTAGGAGTTAACAGGGAAAGTTTATTATTTTTGTAGTTTTTTTGTCTCCATAAATCTATTTTTGTGGTGACAAATAGCAATATATTATTCCTTGTTTACTGTTTCCTTTACCAACTTTAAGTTGCGTTTTGCATCAATTTTAATTTTGCCTTCCTCATAAGCTGTTCTTTATATTCTTGAGGTACATCAGGTGATGGTATTTCTTGCCGTCTGGATTCTACTCTTACTTTATTAGTACGAATATCCATCACATAAACTTCTGCTAGTTTGTAATAACGTTGACCTTCTTTAACTAGGGAAACAATAGCATCAGAAGTTACCTCAATAGCATAATTAACTGCGTCTATTATATATCCGACTACACGATTAGCCCAAGCTGTTATTTCATCCCAAAAATAACCAACAGTAGCACCACCTAAAAAACTTAAACCTATAATTGTCCAAGTTATAGGATCTATCGGCATAATTTATTCCTCCTTTAAATTGGAATTGTTTCCGTTTTCTACCACAACTTTTTCTGCTAAATTAATTTTTTTTTGACGCAGTTTGATAGTTTTATATTTGTCTATCTCTTCATTGAGAGT
>NZ_CEZPJD010000172.1:0-12091 GCF_983059655.1 Okeania sp. | reverse complement strand
AATAAAAAGTAATTATTATTGATTAGTTACTATTTATTTTTGAAGTAGCACTCATCTATCAGCTTCTCTGGCGTGTCTAATGGAAAGCGGAGCATGACCTAAGAAAAAGCTGATAGCTAATTAATGATTATGTACAGACAGATATTTGAATAAGGAGCTATAAACCAGCAGCAAGAATAATGGTGATGACAGTGAGGGAGCAGGAAAGAAACCGAAATATAGCAATGTGCGCTGGCTTGCTTTACAAATTTCAGGAGGTGTCCAATAGCTAAAAGTTTTATATAATAAGCTTTTTATCCCCCCTACTGCCTATTGCAAAGCTGCCAAATGAGCTGCGCACAGCGCTATACATCCTCTTATGAGTAAAGATATAGGGGATAGTATTGTATGCCCTAAAATTTACTCATAATTTTCAAAAAAAACTAAAAACGAAGAGTTTTCTAATTACTTTTAATTCATTAACTCAGAAAAAATATTAGAAACAGCTTGACTAAGCTTACCAGGAGCACTCAAATCATCTACAATTCGTGAAATATAAATGTCTAAACTTTGTTCACAATCATCCCAGATCAAAGACTGTTCTTTTGATGCAGGTTTTTCTAACAGTTCTCTGACTACATTATATAACAATTTAGTTCCAGGTGACAAGTGTTTTTCAACATCATAATCACCAAAAACTATGTGGTTTTTTTGCTCCACTGCCTGGACAGCAAAAATCAAAGCGATCGCTAAATACTGTCGGAATAAATTAATCGAAGTTCGTGCCAAATTAGCCGATCCAAACCCTTGACTATTAATATTTTGATTAAACTGTTCCGCATGAGTAGGAAAACGGTCAGTCAGAGAATTCCCATAAAAAGTCAACAACGGCATAATTGAATTGCCAGCAATTTGCAAACCCTTCAATCCCATATTCACTTTTCGTTGAGTATTGCCCACCAAAGAAGCAGGTAATCCACCATTAAACTCAGGAGTAACTAACAGAGCAATTTGAACATCTAGATGTTTAGCAATTAACCCAATAAAATAGCGCAATCGGTCCATTCCGACTCCCACATATTGACCCAGAAAATTACCGCCGTGATAGCTACTTTGGTGTTTTACATCAATTAAGGGATTATCAGTCACAGAATTAATTTCTATCTCTATCTGACCAGCAATATCCCGCAAACCATCCACCACAGGACCTAAATACTGGGGTAAACAGCGCATAGAATAACGGTCTTGAATCAAATCGCAACCATCAAAGTGATTGTCACCATTCAACTCATCACAACTCAAATAAGACCCAGACAACAAATTCACCATTTGCTCTGCTACCCAAACTTGACCGGGGTGAGGTTTCAATCCATGGATAAATGGATGAAATGACTGATTTGTACCGCCCAGTGCTTGTATCATTAATGCGTGAATTGCAATAGCTACAGCAAATAATGAATGAGCATCATTTACACAATTGGCAGCAATGCCAGTCATCACAGAAGTACCATTAACCATTGCTAACCCTTCCTTAGCACGCAAGGACAAGGTTGGTAATTTGAGTAGGTTAAGAGCTTCAATAGCTGACATTTCTGTGCCTTTGAAATCTACAGTAAATGCTGGATCTAAACCTAGTAATGCTCCAGTAATATGTGCTAGAGGGACTAGATCCCCACTCGCACCAATGGAACCTAAATCATAAACATGAGGGGTAACTCCTTCATTGAGGAATATCGCCATACGTTCGATTAATTCGTAGCGAATACCAGAAGCACCTTTTGTATGGGAGTTCATCCGCAACAGCATAGCAGCACGAACATCTGCAATGGGGAGTCGATTTCCAGCTCCCGTTTTGAGAAACCAAATTAGGTTTTCTTGCAAAGCAGCGGCATCTTCACAGGAAATAGCTGTATTACCCATGCCACCAAATCCTGTAGTGACTCCGTAAATTGATTTTCCGGTTTCTATGGCATTGGTAATATAGTTGCAAGAGTCTTGGATACCTTGGCAGATATCTTGACGTTTTGTTAGTGTAACTGGCGCTCCTGATGTTGCTACCTTTGCAACCTGTTTGAGAGTGAGATTATGCTCGCCAACAACTATTGGGTTTGATTTTTGAGCAGATGGGGATTTTCCGATGAAGAAATTGTTGTCTAGACTAGGTGCAGTTTTGAGTTTGAGACTCTGATTGTAGAGAGATGAAGAACTTTTATTCCCTGTAGATTTTTGAAGGGATTGGTTGTTCAGGAATTTATTTCTCAATTGTTTTTTCTCCTTTTGAGTGATTAAAATCACAAGTTTACATGACTAATATCACCAACAAGACAGAAAGAATCTATTACAATGAGTAGTAGATGTCTATAAATAATCCATGTTGAATGAAGTGGCTAAGTTAAGTAAAACTGAACCACAAACTAACTCTAGAATTGCTATCAAAAACAGCAATTCGATATTTAAATAGCGAAAGGCATCAATTAGTCTGCGATCGAGTAATCAATAGAAGATATTGTCAGTTTTCTCTATTGGTTTCTCTCAGCAGACTTTTATTTATTGAGTTGTACAAAGAGTTAAAACGAAAACAGGCGCATCTAGGAATTATTGATTAGCAGAGTTCATTCTTGAAGAGGTATTTACACACTACCTAACTTAAATGAAGTTTTACTGATGAAAGTGGACTTTAGATGGGGATGATAATCTTTTGGTTCTAATTCATGAGTTAAGTAACTTAATCATAGTATAACTCATTAAACCTAACTTAATCTCAGCTAATATTTATATATAATTTTAGCTAAATTAATAGTATCACAAAGATAACTCAAAATTAACTCATTCAAACTTAATTTTGATTATGTTCTTTCTTTCCATCTAAGTCAGTATCTTAACGGATATACTAATTTTATGAATCAGTACAATAATAATCGTAACTAACTGATTCAAACCCAATTTTGAGTATGTTTTTTATTTCCATCTAAAGTAGGTACTTTAACGGATATACTCATTTGATGAATCGGTACAATAATAATTTAACAATCTTTATATTAAGTTGTCAATAGATATTCTCATAACCTGCAAAATTTTTATTTTAAGTAGACTACAAAATAATTCTTTTTGCGCCTGGGGGCAAGAAGTAGGGAGCAGAAAGTAGAAAAATAAAAATGCTTTAGCAACTATAGTCTATTTATGTGAGAAACACTATAAATTCCGCACATCTATTATTAAGTTGCCAGCTACTTACACCTTTGTTTATCATCGTTTATTGGCCTTATGTAAAAATCAAATCAGAAGAAACTAATTAATACATAAATACTTGATTTCTTCGTCTAATTGACGTTCGCTACTCCCCCGATTTTAAGCTAGTTTGAACTCTTTTAATATCATGTCGGTTAATTAGTGGCGATCAAAAAAAGTTGTGCTTAGATCCGTCCTTGATACCCCCTAAAAAGGGGGTAGGGGGGATATAAATTCCGTCATCGAAGATCGATAATCAAGCTTCTTGCTTTTTGCCTCTTCCGATCGCTTTTCTATTTTGCCTACTTTACCCAGAATTTTGTACCTCCGAGAAGTTGCAAACTGCTACCCAGTAAAATTACTGAATATCATATCCAAATAAATTCGGGTCAACTTCTGCCAAATTCAAATCATCTAGACCATACTCCGCCCAACGTCTATCTACCATTGCAGCGACATCAACATCAGACTCCAAAGCTGCACCCCACTCATGGTCAGTTTCAGGAGGGATTTTTGTAGTCGCATCTATTCCCATACGACCACCCAAACCAATTTTCTCGCTAGCAAAATCTAAGCTATCAAAAGGTGTATTCGGCAAAATAAAAACATCTCTAGAAGGATCGACTTTAGAGCTAATTGCCCAGACTACTTGACGAGGGTCGCGAATATTAATCTTATCGTCTACCACAATAACAAACTTTGTATAGGTAAACTGTGGCAAAGCACTCCAAAAAGCTAATGCTGCTCTTCGTGCCTGACCTGGATATGCTTTCTTAATAGAAATAACAGCAGCTTTGTAACTCAGAGCTTCCATGGGGAGGAAAAAATCAACAATTTCTGAAACTTGCTGTCGGAGAATAGGGGTATATATCCGATTAAGAGCGATCGCCATCATTGCTTCTTCTTTCGGCGGTCTCCCACTAAAAGTGGTCAAATAAATTGGGTCTTTGCGGTGAGTCATACAGTGAAATCTAACCACCGGAGAATCTTCCAACCCACCATAATAACCCATGTGGTCGCCAAAGGGGCCGTCTGGTAACATTTCCCCTGGAGTAATAGTACCCTCAAGGACAAATTCTGAATCTGCGGGTATTTCCAAATCTAGAGTTTTGCACTTATTTAACTTCACACCAGAGCCACCATAAAGCCCTGCGAATAGCCATTCTGACAAGTCTACTGGAATTGGAGTAGCAGCAGCCATAATAATTAATGGGTCTACTCCCAGAGCGATCGCTATCTCCAATTTCTTACCATTTTCTGCTGCTTTTCGCAAATGTCGCGCCCCACCACGGACAGATAACCAATGTACTGTCATAGTATTACGCGACTGTAATTGCAACCGATATACCCCTACATTTGGTGTACCTGTTTCACAATCTTTTGTAATAACCAAACCCAGAGTAATAATTTTACCCGCATCTCCAGGATAGGGACGTATCATGGGAATTTGATTTAAGTCGAGAGCGTCTCCCTCAACAACTACTTGTTGACAAGGAGGGAAAAAGTCGCGCCCTGGTTTTGCTTTGACAACATCAAACAAAACTTTGCCAAATTCTACTGCTTGGGAAATCTTTTTTGGTGGTTTGGGTTGTTGGAGCATCCCCAGTTTTTTGCCCAAGGTTTCCAATTCTTGGGGTTTTTCCATATTCATTGCCCAGCAGACTCTTTCTTCTGTACCCAACAAGTTTATTGCTATAGGATAGTCAGACCCTTTGACATTTTCAAACAGGAGACCAGGGCCACCCTTTTGCAGCATCCGATTACAAATTTCTGCTATTTCTAGGTCAGGGTCAACTAAAGCTTTGATTCGGCATAGTTGTCCTCGGTCTTCTAAAATTTTCAGGAATCCTCTTAAGTCGCGGGCCATAATTTTATTAACTTTTGTTAAACAAGCTAAGGTTATGATATCAGGGGAGGTGAGGCTATAGGGAGAGTTAGAGTATTTTTCCATCTTTGTTTCTGTATAGCTCCCTAAATCGTTAGGTTTGGGAATCTCCCGTTATAATCGCAAGATTTAATGGGAGAGGATGTCAAGAAATCAGCAACTCCATTCTGATGATTCACATAAAATTTGAAATCAAATACTTTTGACTCTTGACTTTTGACTTTTGACTTTAAGGAGAGGATGTCAAGAAATCAGCAACCCTATTCTGATGATTCACATAAAATTTGAAATTAAATACTTTTAACTTTTGACTTTTGACTTAGAAATGAAATGTCCCACTTGTGGTTCCACATCTTTACGCAAAAATGGTCGTCCTAACAATCGTCAACGCTATCGCTGCAAAGATTGTGGTCGGCAGTTTATGGCAGAGTTACCTACATCAGAAATGGGGCAGGAAATTTTTGTTAATCAATCTGAGCCAAAAACTTTGACTGAAGTACCCGAAGCTGGAATTGCAATTTTATTATTAGATGTTGAAAATCTAAAAATTGATGTTAATACAGAGAAGTTTTTAGCTAGTATTTCTGAATATTCTTTACAAGTTAAGATGGCTTTTGCTAATTGGAAAAACTCTAGTTTGAGCAAATATGATGCAGAACTTTTTGAGCGTGGATATCAACTTATTCATGTTCCTGAAGCTAAAAATAGTGCTGATGCTCAAATGATGTCTATGGGGGCAGCTATTGGTAGGCAATATTCTGATGCTAAAGCTGTTTTTGTTTGTTCTTCAGATTGGTTATTGACTCATCTTTGTAATAGTTTACAAAATCAAGGTTTGATTGTTTATCGGGTGAGAAGACAACCAGATAATATTTTGAGTATAGAAAATCGAAATACTTTGGAGGTGAGGCATTATTCCCTGAAAATGGCAACAGAAATTCCACGATTAGAAGAGTTTGTGGAGCAAATTCAAGAGTTGTTGCAAGTGGAAAATGAGTCAATTAGTCGGCGCAGCTCTGAGTTATCTACTATTGCTAGTTTATTAGAAAAACGATGTAAAATTTCTCTAATTCGAGAGTCTAAACAAAATTTATCACAGGTAGTTTCTGAAGATGCGGAGATTTTAGCAGCTAAAAATATTGCTACAGAATTAGTTGAAAATGAGGAAAATATTCAGTCAGAAATGGTTGATTTACCTGAGATTAATTCTGAAGTAGAGTTGGAGCAAGAATTGATGAAAATTATCTCTGAACTTCCAGTTAAGAAGAATCAAGTTTTTGTGAACTTAAAATTAGTTAATGAAAAATTTGTGGAAATATTTGGGAAGAATATGGAGCAGATTTTAGAGGATTTAGATATTGATAGTAACCGGCATAAATTTTTTAAATCATCTCCTAGATTTAGAGTGAAAAAAAATTCAAAATCTAAAGAATATCAAGTGGCGATCGCCGAAAATGTACCGACTTTAAATTCACAGATAATTAGCTCTCCAGAAGAATTGGAAAAAGCCTTAGTCAATATTATTGAAATTTTAGCTGCTCATGCTCCTCTTGGTTACATTTGCATTTCTATTATTGGTACAGAATTTCAAAAACAATATAGTCATTCTATTGCTACAATCCTGAAACAGTTAAAATTAAGTGGTAAATTTCTCGACTTTTTAAAGTCTTCTAATGCCTTTAATTTGAAAAAAGTTGGTAATAAATATCAAGTGGCGATCGCTAATCAAGAGTAGGGGAGTATAGCGCTCCGCGCAAGGTAAAAGTCAAAAGTCAAAAGTTAAATATTATAGCACTACGCGCTAGGGAATAGTGAACAGGGAACAGCATACTATCAAAGGATTTTTTCTGCGAAAACGCTCCGCGAACAGGATTTATAAATGTCTTCACCTTAATGCCTAGCCCTATAAAAGTAATCTCTGATATTATGTCCGCTGGTATCGTTTGTGTAAACCCAAGAGTAAATATCTACAAGAAATTAGGGAGTAGGGACGTTGCATGCAAAGTCCTTACAGAGATAGGGGGAAATAATTGATGATTTCTGCACGATAATTGATTTTATTTTTGATGAACGCCAGATATCTATTTAACGATTGGCAATCGTAGTGCATACCTAATAGCAGTCTCAGAAATATGAAAACTAACAGGACTTACACTGTAACTCAACTTGTATGGTGTCTTACATGACACTCTATACAGCGGCTAAATAACACCGGAATTTTGGGTAAGTCCAGAGTAGTATAAATGATAGGTTCTAATTTGGCAAAAATTTTTATGTCCAAAACCATAGTGATTTCACGAATAGAAGCAGAAACTCAGGAAATAGATCCTCTAACATTGCTCAGTTTTCGAGAAGGTTTAACCAGAGATTCCTTAGCTTTAATATTAGGAGTGGCTAGAGATACAATAGACAAATGGGCAGCACAAAGACGGCAACCATCTCGGCCTATTCGTCGTCTTGCTGCCGAAATTTTGGCACGTTGGCAACGCGATCGCATTACGGAGCGAAAAATGTAAATCACTTTTAGGTTTTTGTCCCACACACTCGATAATTATCAGGTTAAGGTAGATACAGGTGAACAAAAAACACCAAAAAAAATCAAAGTTATCAATCATCTTTGATGACAAAACACTACTTTTTTTGAGGACAAATAATGCTAGTTTCAACTTTTGAACTACTCTTAAAAACTATCACTCCTACTGCAGGAAATATTCCTAATTCTGACCGTCAAGTTCTCCAAGGTTACTTTTTAACCATTGCTAATCCTAGTAACACTAACTTGAGGCTTCGACTCCAATTTACAGCGACAACACCTAACTTAAATGTAGCTGATACTATTACTATTCGCGACTTAGCTGGTGTTAACGTATTTGGCAATTTAACTCCCACCCCAGACCCCCGAAAATTCACTATTGATGTAGGAATAGCTCCCCACGATACAGGATTAGTGATTTTACAGCCAGATATTACTACTCTCGATCCAACGGTAGATACAGTCGAAATTCGTGGATTTGTAGAAATATTTTTGCGTTTTCCTAGTAGTGAGAAAATTAATGTGCTACTAACTCCCGAACACCGAGGCACATTTATCAGTGAAAACATACCTATTGCTTCTGATTTTGACCAATTGGTTTATGCCTTACCAACTGCTACTGGAAGTAGTTTATTTAAACTTGGACCACTGGTATCAGATAAAAATATTAAAGAAATAAAACCAGAAATAAAAGAAATTAAAGAAGCCAAAGAATTCGAAAAAAATCCCAAAGAAAATATCGAAACAGTTACCCCTAACCAAGCAAATGAAGTACAACAAACACTAGCTTTAATGGCTCAAAGTATCGATAACATCGGACAACGTCTAGCAACACAAGAAGCTTTCATATCTTCTGAAGAGCGTCCTGCTGTTGGTGAAACTGCTGTTAACAACGGATAAAAAGGAGTAGAGTAGTGCTTGTTGTTATTGCTAGTAAATATGACAAGTCTGCTCGGTCTTTTGTTGAACATTCGGCAACTGATGGTGTAATGCTACTCACCCCTGAAGATTTATCAGTGGTTGGGTGGCGACACCATCTGGGAAATACCAAAAATTCCACGGCGGTAGTGGGAGGAAAAGTTATAGAAGTTGCACAAATAACAGGTGTGTTAACTCGCCTCCCTGTAGTTTTTCCAGAGGAACTTTTTCATATTGTTCCCAAAGACCGCTCTTATGTAGCTGCTGAAATGACAGCATTTTTGGTTTCCTGGCTAAATACACTAAAATGCCCAATGCTCAACAGGCCGACACCCACTTGTCTACTTGGACCGAATTGGCGATCGCCCCAATGGATTTATGCTGCTGCCCAAGTAGGGATGTCTATACGTCCTCTGCATCAACATATTGCTCTAGGGAAGGAAAATTTGCCAGAGGTAATTCCAGAAAATTCGGCAACCGTAACTGTTATTGGAAAACGTTGCATTGGTGAAGTTGATGCTATCTTAGCAAATCAGGCCAGATGTCTTGCTGATGCTGCTGGAGTAGAGTTGTTAACTGTTCAATTTAGTCAAGCTGATGCTGAAGCAGAATTTATTGATGCTAATTTGTGGACAGATATTTCTCAACCAGCGATCGCTACTGCCATTCTGGAGTATTTTATCGCAGAAGGCAGAAGGAAAAACCTTGTGTTGTCTTACTTTTAACTTTTTTAGGACTTACGCATGAACGCTATTAGTAGTAGAATGACACGCCTAAAAATGTAGGTTGGGTAGAAGGAAGTGACACCCAACAAAGCCTGATTATGGTTGGGTTAACCTACGTCAACCCAACCTACGCTTATAGCACTTCAGCTAGAAGTACTGATAACTGATAACTGATAACTGAAATGGCCGCTTTTTTAACGAGGAAAAAAAATGTTAATTCTGTTGTGGGGATTACCCGGAGATTCACCTTTAGCAGCAGTACAAAAAGAATTACAAAATTTAGGTATACCTCATGTACTGCTCAACCAACGAGAAATTCTTGAAACCGAAGTTAAGCTTTCTGTAGGGGAAGAAATTACAGGAGAAATCTGCACTCCTACTCACAAAATAGACTTGAGTGCAGTCACAGGAGTTTATTTGCGTCCCCACAACTCTTACAAACTTCCAGAAATCATGGAAGCAGGGCCTGACAGTTATGCTTGGCAACACGTGACTGCAGTAGACAATGCTTTATTGTCATGGGTAGAAATGACTTCTGCCTTAATTTTGAATCGCCCTTCAGCAATGGCAGCGAATAATTCTAAACCGTATCAGTTACAGCAGATTTGTAAATTTGGGTTTCAAGTACCTGACACTTTAGTTACTACCACTCCAAATGCGGTACATGAGTTTTGGCAAGACCATGGCAGTGTCATTTACAAATCTGTTAGTAGTACTCGCAGTAAGGTTTCTCAGTTACGACCAAAACACGCCGAACGTTTAGATAATGTTGCTTCTTGCCCAACTCAATTTCAGCAATATATACCCGGTAGAGATTATCGGGTTCATGTGGTGGGTGAAGATGTATTTGCCTGTGCTATTAATTCTGCTGCAGATGATTATCGTTACGCGGGAGTTGCCAATGCTCCTGAAATTTTTAATTATCGTTTACCAAAAGATATAGAAAATAAATGTAGACTAATGGCGACAGAAATGGAATTATCTTTAGCTGGGATAGATTTGCGAGAAACCCCAGAGGGCGAGTGGTACTGTTTTGAGGTTAATCCTTCCCCTGGATTTACATATTATCAACAAGAAACAAATCAACCTATTAGTAATGCTATAGCTAGATTATTGGCATCTTTATAAAGTCAAAATTCAAAAGTCAAAAGTCAAAAGTAAGATTTTATAGAACTACAAATAAAAGTCAAATTTAAAAGTTAAGAGTTAAAAGTAAGATTTTATAGAGCTACAAATAAAAGTCAAAATTTAAAAGTCAAAAGTTAAAAGTAAGATTTTATAAGCTTAAGACTTTAACTATACAGTAATAGTTATACAGCATATTCCCCTTTAATGAGGTAAATTCGTCGCGGGCAAGATGCCCGCACTACAAACATTTAATTGTTAATCTTTGTACTTCATATACTAGGAATTCGCTGTAAGTTATAAGTTATAAGTCAAAATTAAAACCTCTATAATTCCTTGTTTCTCATAACTACTCTTACCCGTTACAAAAACAACTTCTGAATTCTAAATTCTTCCCTGTTCCCTGTTCCCTGTTCCCTGTTCCCTATTCCCTATTCCCTAGCGCATAGCGCTATAAAATTATGAATTTAAAATTCACACCACTTTCTTTCAGTTGGGTAGCACTTCATCCTCAACCTCGTGGAGTTATCCAATTTATCGGCGGAGCTTTTTTTGGCAGTTTCCCAACGATTTTTTATCGCTATTTCTTAAGTCAAATGTATGCTGAAGGATACAGCATTATTGCTTTACCTTTCCGCTTTAGTTTCCAACACTGGCCTATTGCTATTAGTTTATTAAAAGAACAAAGTGTTTTAGCAAAAGCCATGCCAGAACTTGCGGAAAAATTGGGTTATAAAAATAATATCTATACTGACCCCTCAAAATATTTTTGGGTTGGTCATAGTTTAGGCTGTAAATATATTGTGCTGCTAGAATTCCTGAGTGAAAATGGATGGCAAGACAAACTCAGAAAATATGCTGATGCTCGCGAGGTAGAAAAAGTAGAAAGAATTTTTAATCAAATTCATCCTAGTATAACTACTATTTTAAATCAGCATTCTTTGTTAATCGCTCCAGATATTAGTGACACGAATAGCGCTATACCTATCCCTGCTTTAGCAAAATTAATAGACAGAATTGGTTTAGGGGTAAAACCCAATCGAAAACAAACTCAATCTTTGATTAAAGATAGCGATTTATTTCAGTTAATTTCTATGATTTCTTTTACTAAAGATACTGTCGCAGGGAGTATCACAGATCGAGAAAAAAGTAAAGAAATTCAAGATAAAAGTGATGTACTTTGGTTAATAGATACGTTTAAAAATAGAGGATTATTACATCAAGAAATACAGGGAAAACATTTAGAACCAGTGGGAATAAAAGTAGGCAACTATATTGTTGATTTGAATCCTTTTGATAAATTTATTCAGCCAATCTCTCACAGATGTTTAGAACAAGTAGCTTTATATTTATTGGTTGAAGAAGGAAAAAGGAAAGATCTGGCGTTTTCTAAGTTTTAAGCTTTTGATATGCTCTAACATTCCTTGTTTCTTCTTCTTTCTTCCCTCCTGATTCCTAACTCCTAAGTAATTAAGATTAACACCATACCCTAATTTACCGAAAAATCGTGGGTATGGGCCTCCCCTTTTAAGGGGATAAAAAGCGGTCGAGGGATGGCTCCGAAACCTGCGCCATATCCAATCGACCAAGACAGCGGTCGCTCTTCGGAGCGCACCCGTTGGGTGGGATGGCTCCGAAACCTGCGCCATATCCAATCGACCAAGACAGCGGTCGATCGCGACAGCGGAACGGAGTTCT
>NZ_CEZPJD010000171.1:0-12122 GCF_983059655.1 Okeania sp. | reverse complement strand
ACGACAGACTGTTCCATTAAGTATTACCTTCGACCATGCAAATACAGATCCCTATGTGTTGAACAAGCTCATGCAAACCTATCAAAATTTGTTGATAACAATTTAATTTAACTCAAGGAAAAAATGCTGAAAAAGGCTGTAATTTACAGCGCTTTTCATTTGAGTAGACCACAAAATTATTTTTGGCACTTAGAGCAGGGAGTAGGGAGTAGGGAGTAGAAAAATGCTTTTGGCTTACCCATACTAACTGTAGTCTATACCATGTGAAAAGCGCTATAATACCAATTCCCAAAAATAATGCTAGACTTCCGATGCGACTTCAGTTATTAAGTAGTAATAATGATTCAGTAATGTTTGTAAAGATTATCGGCATTAATTCAAAATATCTTATGCCTTTAAACCCTACTCCCTACTCCAATACCCCTCCTTTTAAGGCGAAATATTTTTGGAGCCTTGCTCAAATCCCCTACTTCCCCTCCACCGGAGGGGTTAGGGGTGGGTTAACTTCTGACTTCTGACTTCGTAAACAGTACCTCTGGCTTTATCTGTTCCAATTCATTTTGAGAAGCTGTATCGTAGTCTACCGAATCAAAAAAGTCAATCTGCTATAGTAGTAAATTCGTAAATATTAGTTGAATCAAAACTCTATGCGCTTAGAGCAGTTGCAAGCATTTCTTTGTGTTGCAGAAACGGGTAGCTTTCAACAAGCAGCGCGAATATGTAACGTCACTCAATCAACAGTTAGCCGACAAGTACAAGCTCTAGAAAATCAAGTGGGTACTCCCCTATTTCACCGTAGCAGCCAAGCCAAACTCACTCTAGCAGGAGAATGTTTATGGCCTTACGCTAAAAAAATTTGCCAAGCTTGGGAAAATGCTACCCAAGAAATAACAGAAATGCTTGCCGGAAAACAAGCAGAACTTTGTGTTGCAGCTATTCACTCTGTTTGTGCTGCTTACCTCCCCCCAGTTTTGCAAAGATTTTCTCGCCACTATCCAGAAGTAAAATTGCGGGTAACTGCTCTAGGAAGCGATCGCACGATCAAAGTTCTCAAAGATGGTTTAGTAGATATAGCAATAGTAATGAATAACCGCTTATTCACTACCAGTCCAGAAATGGTAGTAGATGTTCTCTACACTGAACGGATAGAAGTATTAATGGCAGCTAACCATCCCCTCGCAAAATACGAACAAATACCCTGGAGTGAACTTATTCGCTATCCTCAAGTAGTCTTCAAAGATGGCTATGGAATGCAAAGATTAGTTAAAGAGCAATTCGAGCGACTAGGGGCAAAACTCAATGCAGTATTAGAATTAAATACTCTTGATGCCTTCCGAGGAGTAGTACGACAAGGAAATTTAATTGCTCTGTTACCTCATTCAGCTTTAATAGATACAAATCTTGACTCCACCCTTGCCATCAAAAAAATAGGAGTAACTCCGACTACTTCTAAGGTGTCATCAATAAAAGATTCTGTTTGGAGTCGTGAGGTGGTAGTGGTAACAACTAGCGATCGAATAGAAATTCCCCCGATTAAATATTTCTGGGAGCTAGTAAAGGAATTAATTCCAAAGCAAGTTAATCAAACCACAACATTGAAGAAGTCAGTAGCCAGGAGTCAGCAGTTAGGAGAATGCTAGATTTGGGGTTTAATATCATGTCCGGATAATCAGTTATAAAAAAACCTTCTCCTTTTGAACTTTTCTTTCCCTTCTGCCTTTCTTGGTGCGCATTCCCTCCTCCAAAGTATAACTATTCAACCGGACATGATCTAAATGTTAACGTTAGTTAGTATTGACATTACGGGTGACAGTGGAGTATTAAACTCACTCAACAGGAATTGGCGCTGCTGAATTTAGTGTATGATATTAATTTTAATTACTGAGTACTCAGGAAGACCTCCTCAGGAGGAAAAAAAGAAGAAAAAAGAGGAATAGAAGGAGAAATTTTTTTGATTGCTGGCGCACAACTATACTTAATGTCTAAGAGGAACAGATTTCTATTGCGCTCTTATCCGGACGTGATATCATACCTCAAATCACCAACCCTTAAGAATCAAAAAATAAATAGCTAATTAACCAGAGAGATAAATTAAATGAGCGATCGCTTTCGAGAATTAATCAGAAACATTGGTAGTGGACCCCATACAGGGAAAAATTTAACCCGCCAAGAGGCAGCAGCAGCAATGCGGATGATGTTGTTGAAAGAAGCAAAACCAGTCCAGATCGGCGCTTTTTTAATTGCTCATCGCATTAAACGCCCGACTGGAGATGAATTGGCAGGAATGTTAGATAGTTATTACGAATTGGGGCCAAAACTGCAAAGCCAACTATCGATGGATGTAGTAACAGTATTAGGTTGTCCTTATGATGGGCGATCGCGTACTGCACCTGTCACCCCACTTACAGCTTTAATTTTGGCAACAGCAGGGGTGTTTGTTGTGATGCATGGTGGAGCGCGGATGCCGACAAAAGAAGGAGTACCTTTTATTGATATTTGGCAAGGGTTAGGTGTTGAATGGGGGAAACTATCGCTGGCACAGGTGCAACAAGTATTTGAACAGACTGGTTTAGGCTTTGTTTATCTACCGACACATTTTCCCCAGGCAGATGCTTTAGTTGAATATCGTCGAGATATTGGTAAACGACCGCCTCTAGCAACAATGGAATTAATTTGGGTCCCTTTTGCAGGAAAAGTTCATCTGGCCGCTGGATATGTTCATCCTCCTACAGAAGGTATGTTTCAAGGAGCATTGGAGTTACGAGGCGTAAAAAATTATACAACGGTTAAAGGATTAGAAGGAAGTTGCGACTTGCCTCGCGACCGGACAGCTATTATTGGAGTATTGATGCCATCTGGAAACTCTACCACATTTGAACGTCTCTTGTTGCATCCGAGTGACTATGGTTGTGGAGGAAAGGAGGTATCATTAGACTCAACTACGGAGTTAGTAGGGCAAATGCAAGAAGTTTTGCAAGGTAAAGTAAGTAAATTAATGTCAGCAGTTATTTGGAATGGAGGTTTTTATTTATGGCGTTGTGGGGTTTGCTCTAGTATTCACGAAGGTTTATCTAAGGCGGAAAGTTTATTAAGTAGTGGTGAAGTAGAGGAGAAGTTGAGAGAAATTCAAGCTAAAGTTAATGTAAAACTATAGTAATACCAATTCACTTTTCAGATATCACAAATAGTTTCAAACCCCATATCTGAAATAATTTTCTGAAATTACTGTGGTATCAAAGTTTCGAGTCTATAAAATCTTACTCTTGACTTTTGAGTGACTTGAGTGCGTCTTACATTCTGGAGGGGCTGTGTGCGGAATTACTTCCGCACTTTATACGCCCCGTAGGGGGCCTCAGAATTACGCACTCGATGCCTGACTTTTAACTTCCGTGAAATGGTATAAGTAATATCATGTCCGGTTTACTCATGAATAATATCATGTTCGGATAAAATGCTTTAAAACAGTTAAGCTTAATATTATGAAATCATCCTTAATTGTGATAATTTATAGTATAGTTACAATTCTATCTTTTACATCAAACTTGAATGCAATAGCAGCTATATATCCACCATTAAAACATCTATCAGAATTGACAGATACTAATACTCTTTATCTTGCTAATAGCTGGTATAAATATACAGCTAAAGATAATTCTTATACAGTTTTTTTTCCTGGTCAACCAGAAGAAGAAAATTTATCTGCTGATACTTCTTTGGGAAAACTTAATGCCTTATTAGTTTTCTATCAATACCCAGAAAAACAACGATTTTTTTCTGTTTCTAGCATCAAATATCCAGTTGATTCTAGTCAATATAATGTTGAAAAAGGTTTAAATGGAGCGCGAGATGGAGCAGCAATTAATTCTAATTCGATAATAATTAGTGAAAAGAAGATTAGCTATCAAGAATTTCCAGGTAGAGAAATAATTTTACAGTCAAAAGTAAAACCAGATTTAAGATTACTCTTAAGAATATTTATCGATCCTAGCGGACCAAAATTATATAGCTTACAAGTAGTTGCTGAAGATGGAAATTTAGATTTTCCAGAGGCTAAAGCTTTTTTAGATTCTTTTGTTATTAAGTAGGGAGTTCGAGAATTGGTTAAATGCTTAAAATAAGGAAAAGTGTTACTTTTTATTTTCATATATAAATATCATAATTTGTAAACTGTAAGTTGTAAATTGTCAATACTTGAACAACCATCCTTCAATTTTTTTTTGACGAAGACCCGATCGCGTAATTTATGAAAAATATAGGTCATATCATGTTCGGATAATCAGTTATAAAAAACCATTACTCTTTGAACCTCTCTTTCCCTTCTGCCCTCTGCCTTCCTTTCTCCAAAGTGTAAGTATTTAAACGAACATGATATCATACAGCAACTAAAATACTACTTTAGTCCTTGATGTGTAGTATGTAAATATGCCAGCGCACATTGCTATATAGTCATTTAACTTTAGATTGAGACAAAGCTTTCTTGCTATGAGGGAGTTTCAGACGAAAAAACGTCTCATCTTTAAGTTAAACTACTATATATCAACCTTGTGTGAAGTGGCACAGAATTATGAAATTTATTAACTTGTCTATCTCGATCTACAGTATACCTCGATCGATGTATTATTCTATGCAGCTTCATATTAATTTGGTATAAATCTAATAGTAACAAATATTTCATTGCACTAAAATTAGTAAAGCAGGAAGTAGGGAATAGGGAGAGTCCAAAAATTGGATAATCTATTTTTTACTATTCCTTAACCCTAAAAGTAAACAAATAAACTGGGAGATACCAAAACCATCCAATACAATGACTCAAATATATCATCCTCGCCAAAAGCAACTTAAATCTCTAGTAGAAAAATTATCCATACCTCAGCAAGCAGCTATTAAATGGAATTTACTAGATTTGGCTTTAACCCATTCTACAGTTTCCTCAACAAATAACTATGAACAGTTAGAATTTGTAGGAGATGCAGTAGTTCGACTGGTTGCAGCAGAGTTACTATTTGAAAAATATTCAAATTATCCAGTAGGAGAATTTGCCGCCATTCGTTCGATTTTGGTGAGCGATCGCTCTCTCGCACAAATTGCAAATAAATATGGGTGGAGTCGTTATTTACTGGTATCTAAAAGTGCAGCAGGAGATCGAGCTGGAGAAGAATCACGAATAGCAGATTCTTTTGAAGCTGTTTTAGCTGCTCTTTATTTAAGCACCAATAGTTTAGAATTAATTCGCCCTTGGTTAGACTCTCACTTTGAAGTCTTGATTACAGAAATTCGCAGCGATCCAGCCAGACAAAATTATAAAGCAGCTCTCCAAGAATGGACTCAAGGTCATTATAAAACACTGCCAAATTATCAGGTTGAGGAAACTAATAAGATTCATGGCGATCGTGGACGTTTCTTTGCAGAAGTTTGGTTTAAAGGCAAGAAACTTGGCATGGGTAAGGGACCATCAATTAAAGCTGCGGAACAAGCTGCAGCTAAATCTGCTCTGAATAAATTAAAAGCTCACAGTTTTGAGCAGTTAGACGATCTACTTTAGTACCTCAGATATAATGTTTTTCATGGTAGTTAATACTCACCTGTTTTTCAAAACAGGTTAATAATAACCCTGATAGGCTTTGAATTGTTATTAGCAGTCAAATTAAATCTATTTAATTGCACATAGATTCTAATTTAGATAATAGGGAATGGTAGAATTTCTGGCAATACTAAACGTTTCAGGGTTTAGCATCTTGATATTTACTACTGAATTGAAGCGAGGTTGTTCAACCAGATTTAATATCCAGGTCTAATACAATATCATACCTGATGGGATACTTAATACCAAATCTCAAAAAGTTTGCTATGTATAGCGCTGCATGCAGGCAACAGGCAATAATGGGAATAAAAAACTTGTAATATAAGATTTTTAGCTATTGGACACCTCCCGCAATTTGTAAAGCAAGCCAGCGCACATTGCTATATCTTTGTACTTAGGCATATTAGAGATATGGGAAGTAAAGAGTAGCGGTATGATAATCAAACATAGCATTACTATTGAGAAATAGATATAGATAGGTAAATATATTCTGTATAGATAAGATCGGCTTTTTGATCGATCAATTATCGGGACTCGATATCAATCAAGTTGCATAAAGCTAATGCACATTGAATTTAGTATAACTATTACTCATGCCATTTGGATGAATATTTTGCTGTAAATCTTAATTCTTTATGTAAATTAACGCAATGCAAAATCAGACCGTAATCTCAAGTCTAAATCTTCCTCTGGATAAATCACGACGACTTCAGCTTTTTCTCGACCCAATAATACTCCAGCTAAAGCACCCAACCCAGCACCAGCTAATACTCTTTCTGTCGCAATTACTTTATCCCCAGTAATGCCAGATAGTAAAGTAGCAGCAGCACCACCCACAGCGGCACCCTTCAAAATATCTCCAGCATCAGCACCCTTTCGGATTCTTTCAGTATCGGTAACTACCCGAGAAATAGCGTCAAAACGAAACCTTCTGCGACCGCGGATAATTAACTGCTCGGCAAAAAATTGAGTACCATCTGAAACAGGTTGTAGTTGACCTTCTATAAGGCTGCCAAAGGGTATAATTACTCTTCCTTGAGCATCTCGAATATCTTGTGCTACTGTTAACCTTAATCTCATAGATTCATCTGGACTCAGGACTATTTTTTCTGCTTCCTCATATTCCACAGGGATAAGTGTTCCTGCTGGTATTCGTGCTAGAGAAAACGATCTTCGTTGGTTATTAGGAAATTGCCTTTGTTGGTTATTAGAAAATTGCTCTTGTTGGTTCCCAATAAACGTTCTTCGCCGATAAAATTGAGCCATAGCAGGATTTGAAATTAGAGGTGTTGCTGTGGCTAATGTCATACCTAAAGCTAATAGTAAAGAAGTTCCAAAACGGCTTTTTTTTGAATTAAACATAGGTAATATTCTCCAAATAGAAAGTTTTCAGTAGTGTCATTTCAGTTATCAGTACCTCAAATCTAAAGCAGGAAGCTTGAGACTAGAAATTTTCGGATAAATATCTGATTAGGTATAGCAGTGCAACCTTAGTTATTTAGGGTTTGCTGAAAAAGTCTGAGTGGAAAGGAGTCAGGAGACAGGAGAAATGGGAATTTACAGGAGGTAGGAGTAAAAATTGTTCCTTAATTTTTATACCCAAATCTTGACCAAAATCCGCTCATTTTTGAACTATTACCACTTATAGCAATGTGCGCTGGCTTGCTTTACAAATTTCAGGAACTGTCCAATAACTAAAAGTTTTATATAATAAGCTTTTTATCCCCCCTACTGCCTCTGTTGGTCAGCATTCCCTCACAGGAGTCGGCGTTCCGCAAGCGAGCTGTCGGCGGCGCGGGGTCCGACCGCTTGCGCCTAGCGGCGGCGCGGGGTCTGACCGCTATTGCCTACTGCCAAATGAGCTGCGCACAGCGCTATAAAACCTCGAACTTTTTGATACTTAAAAATGCTAAAGCCTTTACCTATAAAGACTTTTAGGTTTAATCAGCAAGCCCTATTTAAATTTTTAAGGTCAGGGAAAATTACTAAAATTTTTATATAACAATAGTTTTTGATTCCCGGTCTTTTGCCTACATAGCAATAGCTTTCAAGGCTAAAATTCCTGCACCATAAGCAGGTTGATGTCGAGGCAAGATAATTTTTGCAGCAGGAGCAACCTCTATGATAGAATTTTCAAATTGACTGCGAAAATTAATCATACTCTTCCAGACATTTCCAATAGTAACAACCTCAAAATTTTCGTGAGGCTGAAATAAGGTAGATATCACAATTTTTGTAGCTCTGCTTAACTCCTCTACAGCATCGTTGATAATTTTCTTAGCAACCTTATCTCCCTTATCTGCGGCTGTGGAGACAATAGGGGAAAGTGCTGCTATCTGTGTTGGACCCCATCCGCGACGATAGACTACTTCTATTAGACCCTCAATATTTTTGAGGCCCAGATATGCTTGAAAATCTTTAGTTAAAGCTGTGGGTAATTCACGTCCATCATAACTTTTCAAAGCTGCCTGTAAACCTCTAATAGCTATATGATAACCACTACCTTCATCTCCCAACAGATAGCCCCAACCACCAACTCGTTTAGTTAATCCCTGACTATTTTGGCCGAATATTTGAGAGCCTGTACCGGCCATAGCAACAATACCTACGGAATGACCAATACCACCAACCAGAGCGATCGGGCTGTCGCTACAAATAATTATTGTATTTGGCTGCAAATCCCATCTTATCGGAAGATTAGTAATAATTTCTTGAATTAAATTTTCTACTACTCGAATATCTTCCGGTCTTCCTACTCCTGCTAAACCAAGACAAATTCCAGAAATTGGTTGATGACTATTACTATTAGTAACTGCTTGAATAATAGCAGTTTGAATCGAATTTTTTGCTATTTCAATTCCCACACTTTGATAATTTGACGGACCGCTTTTACTACTACCAATAATTTGATAATTTTCATCCATTAAAATGGCTTCTGTCTTGGTGCCACCGCCATCAATTCCTAAAACATTTACTTTTTTCATATTCTATAATTATTGTCTATCCAGTTTAGAAGTAGGAAAAGTTTTGGGATTAAAAAAAATTATTCCCACTAGATAAAAATTATCACAAATATAGCAATATGATTTGAGTTGTGAGATATTGAAAACTTTTAGGGAACAGGGAACAGAGAAGAAGAAAAAAATGTATCATCTAAATATAATAGTTCCTATATTCTATACTTTTAAGGAACATCTCAATTCTCACAACTGATTCCTGATTGCTATATTAAGAAGCATTCAGCAGTCAGCTATCAGCTATTACAGCACTTTTTAGGATAGTGAGGTACAGTTTATTAATTCTCTGTTGCCTTTCGGAGCTGTTGCCTAAAGTCCTAAAATTTTGTACCTCACTAACTCCGAAACTGCTGTAATATGTTGTCTTTGGCTTAATCATAAAACTGAAAACTATAATTTAAGAGACTCCAGTGATTGAGGCAATCCTTATAAAGTTTCACGTAATTCAGAAATCAGAAGTAAGATTTAAATAGCTTAAAAGTTGGATTACACAATAATTTTAGGTTCTTATTTCACATCATCAATTGCTAACTATTTGTGACATTTTTAAAGTTAATTGGTCTTCTTTTCCTAATATAGCGTTTCTCAAGTTACTGAGGTGTAGTTGCTTTTCTTCTTTTTTATTCTCTATTTCCTACTTCCTAAAATAAACAAATACTGATAACTGATATGGTAGTCGAAGCAAAGGTTAGGACAGATCAAAAGCTTAAAACTCAGAGAAAGTAAAACTTTTCCTTCTTTCTTCTGCTATAACTAATAACTAATAACTGATTTATAAGACTATAAAATTAGTTTACATTAATCTAAATTATATTTAATTGATTAATTTATTTATAATTTAAATTGATTTTGGCAAAAAAAGTTCAAATGAGCTATCGAAGACCAAATTTTAGGGAAAAATCACGATTTCACGCCTGTATTAGCAATCTTTTCATAAACGCTACAAGTCTTGATGTGTAATAAATACAGGATTTTTGCTTATCAGTCAATTTTGATGTATATTGATAACAAGTTATTAGCTCTGCTTAGGTGCTTATTAAAATGAAGTAGGTAATTAATAAGTGGGAGTGCGATCGCAAAATGCTATTGAGAAGATTGATAATTATTTATTCTTTTTCTTTCCATTTCATATTCAGGACTATGCACGAGGCACGAAAAAGTAACGCTTGAGATTGTTTCCATGCCGGTTGCTTCGGACGGAAATATGTTCTACTGCGTAAGCCTTAATATTGATAAAAATTTCGACTATAAAAACGACTGAATGATATAAGTAGAGCTTGCTGAATAAATCTAAAAGTCTTTCCAGATAAATATTTTAGCCTTTAATGATCTTGAAAAAGTACCTGGTTTTTAGCTCTAATTGCTCAAAAAGGAGCGTATTTTGGGCAAAATCTGGAAAGAACAATCTTGGGACGATCCTTCTGACTACCTCTTCTATAATTCCCATTTCTCCTCAATTCTGGATTCTGGATTCTGGCTCCTACCCTTACCACTCATACTTTTTCAGCAAACCCTAAGTACCAAAATCTATTCAGCCTTCCTGATATGCAGTTTCATTTCAATTTTGTATGAGACTTATTGCTATTCCAGATGATAAATCTTAGACTAGAAAATGTTTTTCCAACTATCCCCTGTTCCCTGCTATAGCAATCAGGAATGAGTTGTGAGAATTGAGGTGTTCCTTAAAAGTGTAAAATATAGCAATTATTATATTCAGATGATACGTTTTTTCTTCTTCTCTGTTCCCAGCTCCGGTGTTCCCAGCTCCGGTGTTCCCTGTTCCCTAAAAGTTTCCAATATCTCACAACTCAAATCATATTGCTATATATAATTAAACTTCCCCCGTACAAATGTACTATGATTTCCCTTAAAAGTATTGATATAAGGGCTTTCAGCCTTCCTGTCTCTTAGAACAGTATATGGGTAGAAAAAATATGTTTTGACTTATGAATAGCTATCGTCATATAACAAATACACATAAATAAGATAGTTCAGAACACTCCACTGGTAAAGCCTCAGAGCTATTGTACCTAGTAATGGGTAGTTAAAAAATTGCCTTTAACTACCTCTAGGCGATCATTTCAAGCTTTTTCTTAGGGGGGCTATCAACAGTATTCAAATAATTGGACAAAGTTAAACACAATTAGACAAATACTCTGTGGTATACTAAATTTATGTCTAACTTATTAACCATATATGAAACAGCACAACTGCGCGCTTAGTGCCAACAAAAACAATAATCATGAAATCTTTTAAGACTAAGCTCAAACTTAACAACCAACAAAAAACAATACTTGCCAAACACGCAGGAGTAGCTCGTCATGCTTATAATTGGGGATTAGCAACTTGCATAAAAGAGTACGAAGAAACTAAAAAACGCCCAAGCGCCATCACCCTGCATAAACGTTTAGTAGCCGAAGTCAAATCAATTAATCCCTGGTACTATGAGGTATCTAAATGTGCCCCTCAACAAGCATTAAGAGATTTAGAAAGGGCATTTAAAAACTTTCTAACTATTCCGAGCCGTGGATTCCCAAAATTTAAGAAAAAAGGTAGAAAAGACAGCTTTTACTTAGAAGGAAGTATTAAGATTTTCCAAGGAAACTACATACAATTACCCAGAATAGGAATAGTAAAAACATACGAAATCTTACCCTCTTACAGAGTAAAAAACGTCACCATATCAAAAAAAGCAGATAGTTGGTACATCAGTTTTAAATATAATTTTGAATCCTATCCAACAGAAAAAGTAGGAGAAACTATAGGTGTAGACATAGGCATAAATACATTAGCAACCTGTTCTGATGGCAGCAAATTTGCTAACGTCAAAGCCTATAGACAAACCAAAAAACGATTAGTTCGTCATCAACGGGCAGTCAGCAAAAAAGTTATTGGTTCCAAAAACAGACGCAAAGCAGTAAAAAAACTAGCAAAGGTTCACAAAAAAGTAGCTGATATCAGAGCAGATGCACTACATAAACTCACTTCATGGTTAGCTAAAAACCACAGCACCATAGTAATTGAGGATTTGAATGTCAGTGGAATGCTCAAAAATCACAAATTAGCAAGTGCTATTGCTGATTGTGGATTTTATGAATTTAAACGTCAACTTACATACAAATGTGAATGGTACGGCAGTGAATTAGTAATAGCGGATAGGTATTATCCAAGTTCTCAAATATGTTCAAATTGTGGGCATCAACAGAAAATGCCATTGCACTTGAGAACTTATGAATGTAGTGAATGCGGTTTTGAAACTGACAGAGATTTTAATGCTGCTGTCAACCTGAAAAACTATGTGTATCAGTAGCTTGAGTCAAGAGCGAATTGAAGCCTGTGGAGAAGATAAGTTACAGACTGCGGTCAGTGGTCTTCAGTGTTTGCGCAGCATTGCGGAACGCAAAGCAGGAAGCTAGCTCCAAAGCTCATGCAATCATTCATGGGTAAGTTTGGGTAAGTTTAGTAGAACGGAAATTCAGATATAAAAACGGCTGAATAAGTACCAAAACCTATTCAGCCATGGA
>NZ_CEZPJD010000170.1:10804-12138 GCF_983059655.1 Okeania sp. | reverse complement strand
ACTAATAATTTACTGAGGAAATATTCAATTGAGATAATGAAGATATTTATCGATATTAATTAATCTAAATTAATCTTATTTTTCCGGATGAGAAGCAACTAGCAATGCTTAAACGAATAGCAAACAACATACTAAAAAGTCGAACAAACTATGGCTACAGTAACTAATCTTAATGATAGTGGAGCTGGCTCTCTAAGACAGGCAATTATCGACGCTGCCTCTGGTGAGACAATTAACTTCGACCCCAGTCTAGGTGGTGGTACGATCAACCTAGCTAGCGAACTTCTAATTAATAAAAACCTCACCATTGATGGTGATGAAACCAACCCAGTCACTATAGATGCAGGAGGAAATGCTAACGGTCAATTTCGTGTATTTAATGTTGATGATGGCAATGCCAATAACCAAGCTACAGTTACCATTGATGGAGTAAACATCACAGGTGGATTTGCTTTTGGCAGCAATGCTACTAACGCTGGTGATGGTGGTGGTATATTCAATAATGAAAATATCACTGTCAGTAATGCTGTAATCACGGGTAACACGGCATCAGGAGATGGTGGTGGTTTCTATAACAACGATCTAGGTACCGCCAATATTATCAACACCACTATTAGCAGTAATGAAGCTAACTACAATGGTGGTGGTGTCATGGCATTTGGTAATACAACCATTGCTAATTCTACCATCAATAACAACTCAGCACTTGCTGTTGGTAGTGGCGATGGTGGCGGTGTTGCCATCTTTGGTACTACACAGATTACTCAAAGCACCATTAGCGGTAATACAGCAAAGGGCCAAGGTGGTGGTGTTTACGTCACTGCTAATAACCCCAATTTAAATCATTTTACCACTGCTACAATTGCTAACAGCACCATTACTAATAACTTTGCACAAACTCCGACTCTAAATAATGGTGGCACTGGCGGTGGTTTGGCAAGTTTCGCTTTAGATAGCACTCCCAATAAAATTGCTACAACTGTTACTTCTACAATTATTTCTGGCAACCGTAACAATACAGGTGCTAATGATGTTGATGAATTAAGAGCTACCAGCAACTCCATCCAAAGTGGAGGCAACAACTTAATTGGTACAGGAAACGCTAATAGTCGTTTCAGCGCTACAGGCGATCAAACCGGAGTCACTAACCCCGGTCTAGACCCTCTTGCTGATAACGGTGGTCCAACTCAAACCCATGCTTTACAAGCTGGCAGTGCTGCTATTAATGCTGGCAGCAACCCTCTTGGTCTGACTACTGACCAACGGGGTACAGGTTTCCAGCGCGTTGTTAATGGTGTAGCTGATATTGGTGCTTTCGAGTTTGGCAACTCCAC
>NZ_CEZPJD010000170.1:0-10704 GCF_983059655.1 Okeania sp. | reverse complement strand
ACTCCTACACCAACTCCTACACCAACTCCTAGCCCTACCCCAAGTACCATTTTTGGTACTGGTGCTGATGATAATATTAACGGTAATGATAACGATAATATTATCGACGGTTTAGCAGGAAATGATCAAATAGATGGTATGGCAGGTAACGATCAATTGTTTGGTCGTTCAGGTAATGATACTCTTATCGGTGGTGCTGGCAATGACACCCTTAATGCTGGTCCAGGTAATGACAGTCTCTCAGGTGGTGGCGCTTCAGATACCCTCTTAGGTTTTGGTGGTGACGATACTCTCAATGGTGATAGTGGTTCAGATTTTCTTGATGGTGGTGCTAATAGAGACATCATCAATGGTGGTGCTAATATGGACACCCTCTTAGGTGGTGGTGGTATAGACACTATGGATGGTGGTGACGGTCGAGATACTCTTGATGGTGGCCTAAGTGCTGACTCCTTAACTGGTGGAAGTGGTGCTGATAGTTTCGTCTTGCGTTCTGGCGATGGCAATGACTTAATTACAGACTATACAGATCTAACAGATAACTTCTTATTAGATGGTCTGACTTTCAGTGACTTGAGTGTCGTTGCAGGTGCTACAAATACTATCCTGCAAGTGACTGCGACTGGAGAAAGTTTAGCAACTTTGGTTGGTTTTACTAATCCTGCTGCTATTGATAGTGCTGATTTTGTCGTTATCTAACTGAATATTTGTACTCTTTGTCAACATCTAGTTAACTTTTGAAGCGATCGCTCCTGTGATTTTAGGGGGCGATCGCTTTTGAGGTCTTGCGAAAATAATTGCATCTTATTCTCAATTAAGTCAGTTATTAGTTTAATGCAAAAGTCCATAAATATATCTATAAAGTAAAATTACTTATCTTGTCTATTACCCTCTTTTTAAATTTTGAGCATGAGAGTTTGAGTTTTTATTGACAAATTCCTTAATGTACTAACTATTTCAAGATTTTGTATAAATCAATACTTAAAAATTAGATGCTATCTATAACTATTAGTAATAATTATCAATAATTTATTGAGAAAGATTAGTCTTAATGTAAACTTTATAATTAGGGTTGAAAAATCGTTAGTCCAAGGAGAAGGCCAAAACCAATGGGTAGTTTCTGCAACCTTCGCAGCTTATGGGCAGGATTAAGAAGAAAATCCAGCAGATGTCTATTTTTTTTGGTTGTGAGATATCGCACTACGCAAATAGTTTAGGACATTGATAAATCCTCTTTGCGGAGAATTTCCGCAGGAAAAACTCAGTCAGGAATTACTTCTGATTTCTGATTTGCACGTAGCGCTATACACTTCGCCCAACCTAAAGTACGACTGCTAATCCGAACTCGATATCACACCTACCGTCCAAAACCGCTCGCCTTACTTTAAGGAGTTTAATCATGGTTGAGTTATCTACGACTACCTCTAATAAAAATCGTTCCAACCTACAAGCTTGGTATAGACCGACGTTTTCTCCAGAGCAAGGAGTTTTGCTAGTTTTAGGTGGCTCCTTTATCACGGGGGCAGCTTTAGCTCAGAAATGGACAAACTCAACAACTTTAGCTTTAATCTGTGCTTTTTTCGCCCTGCAAGCTGAACATCCCTTAGTCGTGCAAATAAAACAGCGAAGGAGCTGGAAGCCTCGCTTTCTCATCTGGGGTGGGTTATATGGAAGTATTGCGATGGCGATCGCTACATGGCTATATTTTCAATCTCCATGTTTGCTATGGATCTATGCCATGGCAATAGCAGCTTTAGTTGCGGATAGTATGGCAGTGCTAAAGCAAAAACAAAAATCTATACTAAATGAATTAATTGGATTTACTGCTATTTGTCTATCAGCACCTTTAGCATATATAGCTACAACAGGCCACATTTCTTTAACTGCTATGGCAATGTGGATCGTGAATACCTTATTTTTCAGCAGTGCTATATTTACACTCAAGTTGCGAAAAAAGAAAACCAGTTCTCCTATACCTGGAATGATATATCATGGAACCGCAGCCTTAATTATACTGAGTCTTTACTACTTTAACTGCTTAAATATAGCCACAGCTTTATCCTATACTGTGGCCTTAGTCAAGTTAGTAGCGATCGCCTTTCAGTTAGATTGGTATCGCACAACAAAATTTCACTTTGTAGCAATATTTGAAACTCGTTTTGCTCTGCTTTACATTGCTATTGCTGCTATAAGTGTTCTTCCTGCTCATTTGCCCAGCGCTTAAAATCAAAGTTAATTCTCTAGTGCAGAATTGCGGAAATAACTGACCAGTTACAAAATCCTAAAAGCCTTACCAATAAATATTTCTGACTTCTTACTTCTGACTTCCGCATAGCGGCACTAGGGAACTTTATTTGAGAAAGTTTATTGATTAAAGCAATTACCATACATTAATGCTTAGGCGTTGGTAATTTGAGGTATGATATCATGTCCGGATAAGAGCGCGATAAAACTCCATTTTGCTGACACATAGTTCCGCTGAACGTTTACGCTCCCCGAAAAACTTTCTCCTTCTATTCCTCTTTACTTCTTTCTTCCCTCCTGACTACTGACTCCTGACTCCTGACTCCTAAATAATTAGGATCAATATCATACACGTGCTTTACCAACGCCAATGCTTATAGCAGTTTTCATGTTTCATAGAGTACAGAGATTTTTGCTTAAAGGCAGAAGGCAGAAGTTTTGTAGTCAACATGAGTGAAAACCGCTATAAGTTAGGTAGCACTTCAATTATTAAGTAATTAACACATACGGGATCGCCTTTTTAATAATTAGCACTCTGGGAGCGCATTAATTTTTCTAATGTTTACTTCTCCCCTACTCCCCCACTCCCCCACTCCCCTGCTCAATAAACAGAGTAACAGCTTAAAGTGAACGGATAATAGCAACTCTGCCATATCTGGGGTCGATGTCAATTCCCATCACTTCTAAAGATCTAAATAATTTGCCATCCGCTGTAAAAATTGAATAATTTCTTGTTGTACCTCCTGGCAAGGATAAACATTGATTAAAAATTTCTTGCCTGTGGTCTGGAGGTAAAAAATTGTGTTCTCCAACTCTTAATGCTGCTTGATTATAAAAAGAAAGTTGACTTTGGTAGTTAAGGATGCCAGCAGGAGTTGGAAATTGTTCGCACCACCTTAAGGCCAAAAACCATTTAGCTTCCGAAAGTCTTTGATATTCTCGGTTTGGGTTAGGGTGTTGTAAAACTTTGTATCCCCCCTCACAGGCGAAAATTGTTCCACCTAAAAACCCAAACATTATGCCAATGGTATTACCCATGTTGAACTAGCTCCATCCATAATGTGAGAGATATTGGTTGTTTTAACTTCTCCCGCAACTGAAGTACACAGATTCTAATTACTGGTTTTGCAAAGGAATAGGATAATTATGCTGCCTCACTTATATTTACTTTCACTGGAGTTATCTTCCCAGCAGGATCAGTCAAATTACCTAAATTTATTGTGCTTACTTGTTGCATCCTGTACTTCAATTAGAGATTTTGTTTATGTTTGACCATTCTGAGTAGTTAAAGTTACTGCTCCATATTTTTTCCATTATTTGGCCAATTAATACCATAAGGAGGAAAAAAAGTTGCTAAATTAACTAGCTATCAGCTTTTAGCCGCTCTGGGTAAAAACCCCGGCTTCCAAGCAATTGGATGGCCCTCGGAGGAGTTTAAATCTCCTTACCAATGTCTCAAAAAAATCTGCTGATTGCTGTTTGCGCAGCATTCCGCAGGAAAAGCTGACTGCTTCTTTAATCATTCCACCCCTTAAAGTTTCATAAGATATCAATTTGCCTCGGCAAAAATACTTTGCTCTTTATTCATCACCCCGATCAAAATGCTCTTGCTCTCAAAATTGCTTTGTGGTAAGGCTAATTTCTATTAGCTATATAGCTACTCCCTGGAGAGTAACTCTTTAATAATTCGTCAAAAGCTATGCTCCATGTTGGAATCTTCTAGATTCATCAAGGAGCAATTTTTCTTTATTGACCTGATTTAACTCAGGGACTTATGACTTCGCACTGAATACGGTGATAACTTATGTATAATAAGTTTTATACCTTGATAAGTATCTTATCGGCTGTTAAACAGATATTCTATTATTTTCAGCATATATTTATCTTTTCTTTTTCGGGTTTAACACCCCACCATCAATGGAAGTGTTTAAAATTACTTGGGGTTTGAATCCCCATGGAATTTTCCCTTCTGCCTTTTTCAATCCCTTACCACTTTCTTCAAGGTTTATTGGAGTGCTTGTTTTTTAATTAATCTTTGTGTACTTACCAAAGCTTTATTTAACTCATAGCTACGTTGCTGGGGATTTTTTAGATAAGCTTGCTGCTCTTCTTCAATCATCTCTACATCTTGCCTCACTAGTCCATCGAGTAGTTTTTGAGCTGAACCAAATAAACTATTTTTCACAAATCGTCTAAACCATTCCGGAAGTTTATGCAAGCGCCAAAAGGCATGAAGTGATGTAAAGTGAATTAGATAAGCTTGGGTTTGTTTTTCATTAATAGGTAATAAAAGACAATAAATTTTAAAATCTTTACCCAGATTAGAAACCCAATTTGGATAGATATAACTAACATTTAATGGTTCAGGATGAAGTTGTCGTAAACTAGGAAATAATAATTGAGAGATAGACCAGATTTTGTCAATTTTGTAATAACTTTGAGCCTGATAATAAGCATCTACTCGGTCGTCATTTTCAGATAAATCTATTAATTTTGCTGCTGCCCATGCTTGCCAGTTTTGATGTAAATGTCCGTGGTACATATCCATCAAATTTTCAACTAAATAAGAATAGTGTGCTTGACATTTTATAACTGAGATTGTGGCTATATAGTTTAGGTGTTCCCACTCAGGTATTTCTAAGGGAGAAATTGCATTTTCCAGGGATTTGTCTCCAGGAAATAGCCAAATAAAACCGTGTATTTCTTGAACTGGAAAAGTACGAATTTGACAGCTAGGCAATTTTTGATTACTTGCTAAATAGGGAACATGAGAACATGCACCACTTGACTTAAAACGCCATCCATGATATGAACATTCTAATTCATCAGCGATCGCACGACCAGAACTAAGTTTGACAAAACGATGAGGACAAAGGTCTTCTAGAGCATGGACTTTTCCACTTCTATCCCGATAAAGGACAATTGATTGATGCCAAAGGGTGATGCTGAAAGGTTGACATTTTACCTCTACACTACGGGCAACAGCATACCAGTGATTGTGATTAATTCCCAACTTACGGATATCATGGAAAAAAGTTATGTGAGAGAAAGACATAGGACTTAGAAATAATATTTAAGAATTAATAAATAAATCGAAGTAGTTTTGTAGGAGAATTTCACAATGATTAATATTCCAGGATACCAAATTCTTGCCAAAATTTATGAGGGTAATAATTCAGTAGTTTATCGAGGTAAACAAATAGAAGATAATCAACCTGTTGTACTTAAATTTAACAAGGTAGATTTCCCTTCTGAAGCTGAGAATAATCGTTATCGAAAAGAGTATGAAATTCTTAGTTATTTGAATTTTTCTGGAGTTATTAAAGCTTATGCGTTAGAGAAATATAATAATACTCTAGTGATGATTTTAGAAGATTTTGGCGGTGAATCTCTCAAGACATTAATTACATCGCAAAAATTTACTATATTGGGCTTTTTGAATTTAGCAATTAAAATTGCTGAAGGTTTAGGTGAAATTCATAGTGCTAAGATTATTCACAAAGATATTAATCCATCTAATATAATTGTTAATCTCACGACAAATGAATTAAAAATCATAGATTTTAATATATCTTCTGTATTAACTCATGATAGTTATAAACTAAAAAATCAAAATATTTTAGAAGGTACTCTTCCTTATATATCTCCAGAGCAAACAGGTAGGATGAATTGCTCTTTAGATTATCGTACAGATTTTTATTCTCTAGGCGTTACTTTTTATGAACTATTAACTCATCAGCTTCCTTTTACTAACACTGATGTGATGGAGTTAGTTCATGCCCACATTGCTAAACAACCAAAACCACCACATGAAATAAATCCAGAAGTACCACATGTAATATCAAATATTGTCCTCAAATTACTAGCAAAAACTGCTGATGAAAGATATCAAAGTGCCTGGGGTTTAATTGCCGATCTAGATGAATGTTTAAATCAGTTACAAATGATCGAAACAATTGTAGAATTTCCCCTTGGTAGTCAAGATATTTCTGATAAATTTAAAATTCCATCAAAACTATATGGCAGACAATTAGAAATTGAAACACTAAGAGCAGCATTTGAGCGTGTTTGTAAAGGTAGCAAAGAAATGATGTTAGTAGCTGGTTATTCTGGCATAGGTAAATCAGCTTTGGTACAAGCTATTTCTCAATCTATTATCCATCAGGGCGGGTATTTTATTTGGGGGAAATTTGACCAATTTCAACGAAGTATTCCATACTCAGCAATTGTGAGTGCTTTTTCTGAGTTAGTTAGAATTATTTTAAGTCAAAGTGAAGGTAAATTACATGAATGGCGAAATAAACTTTTAGCAGCTTTTGGTACAAATGGGCAAATTCTGATTGATGTAATTCCGGAATTAGAATTGATTGTTGGAAGCCAACCAAAAATTCAAGAATTAGGGCCAAATGAAGCTCAAAATCGTTTTAATATCATCTTTCAAAATTTTATTGGTTTATTTTGTCAACCAGAACATCCCTTAGTTATATTTCTTGATGATTTACAGTGGGCAGACTCCGCGACACTTAAGTTAATTAAATTAATGATGACAGATGTAGAAACAAAGTATCTGTTTTTAATTGGAGCTTATCGAGATAATGAAATTAGTCCGACTCATCCTTTAGTGATGACTTTAAATGCTATTCGCACTCAACCTGAGACTATGAATTATGCACAAATAAATCAGATAAACTTAACTCCTTTAAAATTTGAAAATATTAATCAATTAATTGCAGAAACATTGTGCAACGATAGAGTTTCAGTACAACCATTAGCAAAGCTGGTAGAAAGTAAGACCGGAGGAAACCCATTTTTTGTTAATGAATTTATGAAAACTCTCTATCAAGAAAACTTGCTGAAATTTGATGCCGAACAGATTCGATGGGAGTGGAATATTGAACAAATAACAGCACTTGATATTACTGATAATGTAGTGGAGTTAATGATTGGAAAACTGGAAAAGTTACCTCAATTAACTCAGAAAGTTTTAAGTTTAGTTGCTTGTGTAGGAAACCAATTTGATTTAAATACACTTTCGTTAATTTATGAAAAAGAATCTTTTGCAACTTTTCAAGATTTATTACCTGCTATTCAGGAAGGATTAATTCTACCAGCTTCAGAAGCAGAAGCTAAAAATGTAGAATTGAATTTATATCCATTTTTAATTCTGAATTATCAGTTTTTGCACGATAGAGTACAACAAGCAGCTTACACTTTCATAGATGAATCTCAAAAACAAACTTTACATCTAAAAATTGGCCGTTTATTCTTGAACAATACTCCTCCAGAATATCGTAGCGAAAGAGTTTTTGATTTAGTAGATCATTTGAATATAGGCAGAACTTTAATTACAGATGAATCAGAACAAATTGAACTAGCAAAACTAAATTTAGAAGCAGGTAAAAAAGCTAAAGATGCCACAGCTTATGTAGCTGCTCAAGAATATATTACAGCAGGTATATCTCTATTAAATCAAGATTGTTGGACTCAATATTATGATTTAACTTTTGCTTTATATAAAGAAGGGGCAATAGTAGAATATTTAAACAGTAATTTTTCAGAAAGTGAAGCCTTAATAAAATTAACATTAGATCATTCAAAATCAGTTATTGAAAAAACAGAAGTTTATAATTTATTGGTTGTTCAATATACTTTACGCGCTCAGTACAAAGAGGCAATTGCGGCAGCAAAAAAAGCTCTAAAATTACTAGAAATAGAACTTCCAGAAACAGATTTACAGGCAGTAATTAATCGGGAATTTACTAAGATAAAAGAAAATTTAGGCACTCAAGAAATTGCTAGTCTGATTCATGAAATAAAAAGCGAAAAATCAAAATATAAAGTAGCTTTAGCCTTAATTACAAATTTGATGGCAGCTGCTTATTTAACTTCACCAGAATTATGGACAGTAATTGTGCTGAAAGGTGTCAATATTTCTTTAAAATATGGTTCAGTTGCTGAGTCATGTCTTTGTTATTGTAACTATGGAGTAATCCTCAATAGTTCTTTAGGAGATTATCACTCCGCATATCAGTTTGGTCTCTTGGCACTAAAATTAACTGATAAGTGGGAAATTTCAGGATTAAAATGTAAAGCTTGTGCTGGATTTGCTAATGGGTTAAGTTTTTGGTTTAAGCATATCAAAGAATCTAATTTCATTAATAATGAAGGGTATGGAGCTGCTTTAGAATCAGGAGATTTAGAATATGCTGGTTATCTTCTACATAATACTGCTGTTAATTCATTATTCCAAGGCAAACCAATCTCAGAAATCTTAAAAGAAGTTTCTCGCTATTTACAATTTACTCAAAAAACAAAAAATCAACTTTCGACAGATACTTTAATCGGAATTAAAAGAATTATCGAAAACTTACAGCCACAAACAAAAAAAATGGAGATAAACCCTTTAAAGTGCAAAAAAAATGATTTTGACATTGACAAAATAAACGAAACAGAATACTTAGAAAGTTGTCAACAACATCAAAATTTTCACTCTCTATGTATCTATCTAATTCATAAATCTTATACTCTTTATTTATATAGAGATTTAGATGCAGCACTGCATAGCATCTTAGAAGCTAAAAAATATCTGACATTTATTACAGGTGCTCTACCTACTACAGAATTTAATTTTTATTATTCACTAATCTTAGCTGCCTTCTATCCTAATGTTTCAGAAACTAAGCAAAAAGAATATTGGCAACAACTAGAAAAAAATCAACAACAGATGAAAATATGGGCAGATAACTGCCAAGAAAACTTTGAACATAAATATTTGTTAGTAGAAGCAGAAAAAGCAAGTATTGAGAGAAAAAATTCAGAAGCTATAGACTTATATAACCAGGCCATAGAATCAGCAAAGAAAAATGAATTTATTCAATATGAAGCCCTAGGAAATGAATTGGCAGCAAAATATTGGATAAATCAAGATAAATTTAAATATGCCAAAGTTCATTTACAAGAAGCTTACTATAGTTATCAAAATTGGGGTGCAACTAAAAAGCTGCAAGATTTAGAGAATCAATATCCAGAATTGCAAAATATATTAACAGTTAAAAATCGCATAATTGATACTCAAACCACAGCAATCTCTCATGATACGACTAACCATGGCCAATCCCTAGATTTAGACACAGTTATTAAAGCATCCCAAGCAATTTCTAGTGAGATTGTATTAGATAAGTTACTATCTAAATTAATGAAAATTCTTATCGAAAATGCTGGGGCAGAAAAAGGCGTTCTGTTGTTGCTCACAGAAGGTAAACTAATGACTAAAGCTGAAGCAACATTAGATTCTGAAGAAGTGGTAGTTCAGGAAAGTAAAATTAATGAATATGAAAATTTACCACTAACAATAATTAACTATGTAGAAAGAACGCGTCAAGATGTTGTTTTAAGCAATGCTTTTACTGAAGATCGATTCACAACAGACTCTTATGTTGCTCAAAATCAACTTCAATCAGTTTTATGTACTCCGATTATTAATGGTGGTAAGCTCATCGGAGTTTTGTACTTGGAAAATAACTTAATTACAGGTGCATTTACTCCAGAATGTTTGGAAATATTAAGGCTTTTATCATCTCAAGTCGCCGTGTCTTTAGAAAATGCAATTTTATATACTTTTGTAGAACAAAAAGTACAAGAAAGAACTCAGGAATTAAATGAAAAGAATCTACGACTAGAACAAACATTACAACAGTTACAACGTACTCAATCTCAATTAATTCAAAGTGAAAAAATGTCCAGTTTAGGACAATTAGTAGCAGGAGTTGCCCACGAAATTAATAACCCTATAGGTTTTATTTATGGAAACCTTTCTCCCGCTACTGAATATGTTTCTGATTTACTAAATTTGATTGATTTATTCCAAGAACACTATCCTGAACCTGTAGAAGAAATTCAAGATGAAATTGAGGATATCGAATTGGAATTTATTGTTGAAGATTTACAGAAACTTTTGAATTCAATGAAAGTAGGAGCCGAACGTATTCGAGATATTGTCATTTCTCTCCGCAACTTTTCGCGCCTAGATGAAGCGGAAATGAAACCTGTAAATATCCATGAAGGTATAGATAGTACATTTCTAATTTTACATACTCGCATTAAAGAAAAGTCAGATAAACGTGAAGTAGAAATTGTCAGAAATTATAGTCAGTTGCCACAAGTTATCTGTTATGTTTCTCAAATGAATCAAGTGTTTATGAATTTACTCAGTAATGCCATTGATGCTTTAGGATTTTTGCGAGATAAACAACAAGAATTTGACCATAAACCTACCATTACAGTTTCTACTGAAGTAACAGAGTCAAACACAGTAAAAATAAAAATTGCTGACAATGGCAGTGGTATTAATTCTGAGACATTATCTAAGATTTTTGACCCGTTTTTTACTACTAAACCAGTGGGTACTGGTACAGGTTTAGGATTATCAATTAGCTATTCAATTGTAGTAGAAAAACATCA
>NZ_CEZPJD010000169.1:0-12147 GCF_983059655.1 Okeania sp. | reverse complement strand
ACATTTTCAAAGTAGTATTTTTATCTTTATGACTGTGAAATATTATGTTAGCTTAATTAGCGATTTTCATTCATGGATAATGGATAACTACCTCTCTTTAAAAGGGGGAGGCTTTGGACCACAATTTTTCGGTAAGTAGAAATTAAAGAGGGAAGCTTAATATTAAATAAGTTTGGGATATTTATTCAACATTAGAGGAGAAGATTTTTATTATACTTAATCATCCGGGTAGTCCTAAATATATTAAGGATGTTAGCTGCTATATTCCTTTAATTGTCAGAAGGTAGACAAGAAAAATAATTACTTGTACAACACTACAATCATACGGAGATGGTATTACTCAATATTAAATCTATTTTAAAATATCATTAGGATTAATCAAAGTATGTTCTATTTATGATCATATTACTAATGACTACTGTTGAAACTTGTTATAGGATTGTATTAATCTTTAATTGAAAAAATTTTATGCCTCGACCTACCTTATATCTTGCTATTACTAATCATGGATTTGGTCATGCTGTACGCATATCATCAGTTGCCAATCTAGTGCAAAAAATGTGTCCAGATGTTTTATTAATTATGGTGACAACTGCTCCCCGTTGGTTATTAGAATCTTATATTTCTGGTGATTTTATCCATCGTCCTCGTGCATTTGATGTGGGAGTTATTCAATCAGATAGTATCACCATGGATAAACAAGCTACCCTAGAAAAATTGGCAGAAATTCGGAGTAAAGAACGGTCAATTATTGCTGGAGAAGTTGATTTTATTAAGCAAAATAGAGTGGATTTATTATTAGCAGATATTCCGCCACTTGCTTCTAAAATTGCTAAAGCTGCTGATATTCCTGGCTGGATGTTGAGTAATTTTGGTTGGGATTTTATTTATCGTCCATGGGGTGGTGAATTTGTGGAAATTGCTGATTGGATTGGTGAATGTTTTGGGCAGTGTGACCGTTTATTTCGTCTCCCACTCCATGAATCTATGGGCGCTTTTCCTAATATTTTTGATGTTGGTTTGACTGGGGGAACTCCACATTATCAACCTGAAGAAATTAAAGCAAAGTTTGGTATTTCTACAGAGAAAGAAAAAACTATTTTACTGACTTTTGGTGGTTTAGGTTTAGCACAAATTCCCTATCAAAATATATCTCGTTTTCCAGGCTGGCAATTTATTACCTTTGATAGTAATGCACCAGGATTTCCCAACCTGATAAATGTCAGAAATATATCAAATCAAAATGACACTAAATTACTAAATATTCGACCTGTAGATTTCATGCCAATATGTGGCAGAATTATTTCCAAACCAGGATATAGCACATTTGCTGAAGCCTTAAGATTAGAGATACCTGTTGTGTCATTAATCAGAGAAGGTTTTGCTGAATCAAAA
Source organism: Okeania sp. (assembly GCF_983059655.1). NCBI lineage: Bacteria > Bacillati > Cyanobacteriota > Cyanophyceae > Oscillatoriales > Microcoleaceae > Okeania > Okeania sp. The sequence continues at coordinate 10,752 of NZ_CEZPJD010000169.1, read as the reverse complement.
TTATTATTAGAAGGTATTCAAGATTATAGTTATCATCAAATTTTACCTCCCACAGAATTTTTTGATGGTGATTGGGAATTTCTCAAACAACCCCTACTACCACCTCGTAAATCTGAAAAATTAGATAAAAATGGTAGTGAAGCGATCGCCCAAGCTGTTGTGGAGTATTTAAAATAATTACTGTTCACTATTCAATTATTGAAAAATCTATTCAACCAAAATAGCTAAGTAGGCAGGCAGGAAAAAAAACAACCATTTCAAGAATTTAGAATTTAGAATTTAGAATTTAGAATTACCTCTCCTTGAAAAGAAGAGGATTGACTCAAAGGAAAATTTTTATTTATTATCCCCTTAAAAGGGGAGGCTTTAAACCCAATTTTTTGGTAACGAAAAGTTAAGTTATTAATCACTTTTTCTTTCCTATCTTATCATAAAAATAATTTTTAATGCTGACCGAAAAATAAGGTCTCCTGTCTCCCCTTTCAAGGGGATAAAAAAGCACAGCTTCCCGAAATGGTGGGATGGCAAGGAAACCCGCTCTTGCAGAGCCGCTCCGCTAATGCCATATCCAATCAACCAAAAGAAATAAAGTTCAATATTTCAAGTCTCTGACTTTCCGTTTGTCATCCTGCGCAAACAGGCAGAGGTACTGATAACTGATAACTGATAACTGATAACTGAAATTACCTACTTATCATTTCTCAAATTGACATGAACAACATCATTGTAATTGGAATTGAGATCGGATTTATCATATGTGCCTTTCTGGCAATTAGATTTTTTGTCAGTAGGATATATAAACAGTTAATGAAAATTTCATCCATAAAAAAAAGGGAAAACAATCTTCAACTTATCTACCAAAATGTGCAGATATTAATAACTATCTGTTCCTTATTATTATGTTTGGCAGTAGCAGGATTCAATGGATGGCTGATCTATCAAGGAGAAGACTTAATAGAATACAAACGTTCCATTATTCAAAACCTTTCCTCAGAGTACTGGCGAGAAGTAGGGATTGGAGTTGTCAAAAGCCTGAGTTTATTAATAATAACAATCTGGATTATCCGATACATAAATAAATGCTTAAACTGGTTAAAAGAACAAGCAAAAAAATTTGAAAAAGTTACTGCTAATGATGAAAGTATCGAAAGTTTTTTTGATTTTTTCAAAGCCAACTTGAATAACGTTATTTGGCTATTTTATGTTATTTTATCTGCTCAATTCCTGCAACTACCAGTAGTAACTTTTCAATATTTATATATAAGTTTGCGGATTTATATAATCATTACTTTAGGGTTGCTCTTCATCAAGGCAAGTACAGCTATTATTGATACTTTAGATGCCTTAAGCAATAAATATTCTGACCGACAAAATATCTTGCGTATTTACGACCGCTTTAATCCTTTAATTCCTCTAGCAAAAAGATGTCTCGAATATGCAATCTATATAATTACAGCTACCTTAGTAGTTCAGCAAGTTGCTTTTGTCGCCAAACTAGCTATATATGGGCCTATATTTATTCAAATAATTGGTATTATATTTATCAGTCGCGTTATTGAAGAGATTGCTAAACTTGTTCTCGAAGAATTACTATTCCGTAATGATGACTCGAGTAATTTATCTCAACAAAGAAGTCAAACATTTCTACCTTTGTTTGAAAGCTTTCTCAAATATTTTATTTACTTTGCTACAGGCATAGCTATTCTTTATACTATTAATATCGATCCTACGCCAATTTTAGCAGGTGTAGGTATTCTTGGTTTAGCAGTCGGAATGGGAGCAAAAAGTCTGATTGAAGATATAGTTGCAGGTTTCTTTATTTTATTTGAAAACTACTACTTAGTAGGAGACTTTGTAGAAATAAATGGTACTTATGGTTTTGTCACGGGAATAGAATTAAGAACAACTCGCATTAATTATGAAGATAAACATTACATTATCCATAATCGTGATGTTAAGGATGTAGTTAATCATTCACACCATAGTAATTCAGTTGTCACTCTGAAAATCCCTTATCAAAGTGATATTAATCAAATTTATGCAATTATAGAAAGAGTAGGAAAGAAGCTTCAAGAAAATTATCCAGAAGAGATAATGAAAGAAACAGTAGTAGATGGAATAGAAGAATTTTATGAGTATCAAATGTTAGTTCATATAACTACAGAAGTTAAACCAGGAAGACATATTGATATGAAAAGAATTCTCGGTACAATGATTAAACAAGCTTTCCAGGAAGAAGGTATTGAAATTCCTGTGATTCACCATTTAACGATGAATAATCAAGGGGAAAAAAATATCAACCTGAATAAATAGCTGAAGCGCTGATAGCTGACTGCTAAATGCTTACCTAATAACTGATAACTGATAACTGATATGACTCACTATCAACAATTACTCCAAATTAATACTTCTGGTAAATCTTTATCCAAAATCACTTCTAAAGTACAAGAAGCTGTAGCCAAATCAGGGATAAAAACAGGTTTATGTAATCTATTTTTACGGCACACTTCCGCTAGTTTAATAATTCAAGAAAATGCCGATCCAGATGTATTAGTTGATTTGGAAAACTTTATCTCAAAATTAGTACCAGAAGGTTATCATTATATTCATAGTGCTGAAGGCCCCGATGATATGCCTGCTCATATTCGCAGTGTTTTAACCCATACTTCAGAACAAATTCCGATTAATAATGGCAGATTAGTATTAGGTACTTGGCAAGGAATTTATGTTTGGGAACATCGCCAACGTAGTCATTGTCGAGAATTAGTAATTCATATTAGTGGAGAATAATTTTATAGCAGAAGGAAGAAGGAAGAAGAAAGAAGGAAGAAGGAAAAAATAGCCCAGTCATTCATTATTTACCAAAAAATGAGGTCCAAAGCCTCCTCAAAGCCCCCTAAATCCCCCAATTTTGGGGGACTTTTACCGGACATTTAATAATTAAATGATTAAATAATTCGGGTTAAAAGCCTCCTCTTTTAAGGGGAAAAAAATTGATTTTTTCCTTATTTGTCAATCCTCTCACTTTTAGGGAGAGGTAATTATCCATTATCAATTATCCATTATCAATTATCCATTAATGAACAGCTAATGGATTCTTGTTCCCCCCAGAATTGGGCAAAATTCAGTATTAAACAACTTTTCAGATATCCTCTTAGAATTGGTTCAGGTGATAAAACACGAAGTGTCCTGTCGAAGACTATCCCCATCCACTTCTTCCTTCTTTCTTCTTCCTTCTTCAAGGCTTTGTTAACAACTGAACTAGCAAACCATAGCAATATCCACCTAACAAAACTCCTCCTGCACCAATTAAACCCATTAATGGAGGGACTGGTGCAGGTAGTTTGAGCCAGCCAAATACAACACCAATTATCCAACCTCCGAGTAATGCCATTCCTGCATCTTTGAAAAAACTCATAAGAAATCTCCAAATTAATTTCAAGTTGAATACTCTGAAGTTTCAATATAGCAGAAGAAAGAAGGAACAGGGAAGAAGGAAAAAGGTAAACATCTTACGTTTTCTGAGTTTTAAGCTTTAGCAGAAGAAAGAAGAAAATCAGACACCACTTGCTTTTGGGGCGTTGCTGAATGAAAGTATGAATGCACGATTGTTTAGTCAAGCCCCCGCGCATCCCCCAAAGTTGGGGGACTTTTAGAAGCTAATGAATTCTTGTTCCCCCCAGAATTGGCTTGCTCGGGTAGCTCTGCATCATACCCAGAATCAGCAACGCCGCTTTTGGATAGTGTGTTATATCATGTTCCCCCTCCGGGGGAGCTACGCTAACGTATAATCAGTTATAAAAAAAACTTCTGCCTTCTGCCCTCTGCCTTCTTCTATAAGCTGGAGTCTCCTGTATCACTTTAACCTAATTTCAATCTGCACCTCACTCCGTTTCAAATCTTCCGGTGTCATTGGCGAATTATACAACAACCGTCTTGGCGGACTTACAACTTCATATTCTGGGTGCTGCGCCAACCATTCTTTCAACTTTTGCAAATTTTTTTCGTAGCTCTCCCAACTGTAAGCACCCTGTACCCCAATACTCACAACCGTCATCGGTAAAGTATCTCTCACCATTACCTGAGAATCAATTTTCTGGGGAGTCATGTTTGGAGTTGAATAGAGAAAAGATACTTCTGTTTGTTCGCCTTCCTTGACATAACGAGCTTCCACAGGGGTTGTCATGGCAATTTGATTACTGCTGATATGTTGATAAAGTGGATCGAAAGCTGCTCTAGTTGCCATCCGGGAATCACCTGTATGTGTGTAGGTGACACCGCGATATTGGGGATATTCTTTGACTTCGATGACATTTGCCTCAGTCGGTTGAGGAAAACCTTGGGGTAAAGATGCAGACATTTAAAATTTGGGTTGATTTACTATTTTATTATACTTGTTATATCAATTTGATAAATGTTTGCTACAAATAGCTAGGATATTTCTGAGGAGTCAACCCACCCCTAACCCCTCCCAGGAGGGGAAGTCAGGAGTCAGGATTCGTATGGGAATGGCTTCAATACCATAGTCCTGTTAGTGATAAAAAAACTTTCTCCTTTCTCCCTTTGAACCTTTATCTCTCCCTACTGCCTCCTGCCTCCTGCCTTCTTAAAACACCATCGGCATTGAATTTATCTCCTCTTCCCGCAACACTTCAGACAACAAACCCATTTTCACCGGAACATCATAGAATCTCCCCTTAGGAGCCATGTAAGAATAAGTTGTACAAATTTTATCTGGGATAAATTGTGAAATATAGCTTCCATTAAAAAAACTGTTCAAGTTATTTTTACACGACTACTTACCAAAGCGCGACCAAAAATGACGCAACCCAAGCACAATAACTTTAACTACCTTTGACTCAATATCCGGGCGAGTCTGATCCAAAACCAAAGTTTCCATTCCCGCTGCTCGAGCAATTTTCACACAAGTCAAAACATCATCATAAATGTTATCGCTCCAAAGTTGAGGATAATCTCCATAAACCTTAGCAGGTATTTCTGGATGGGGAGCTAATTACTCCAGACAGCTATTCCATGTCTGAGTCAAGACACGCGCCGTTGTTTAGTTGGTCAGATCAATATCTCAGATGCTGTTGCACATATAACAGGAGAAACAATGTCAGAATCAGAAGACGAGGGAGCAATATAGCTGCCGCTAGGCTCCGCCAACGCTATTTCAGTTATCAGTTATCAGTTATCAGTTATCAGTTATCAGTTATCAGTAAAAAATCACTTCATTAAAACCAACTAATGAATGTACCTCACTATCACAGGAATTGTTATATAATAAACACAAAAATCAAGTACAAAAATCAAGTAAGTAGTAAAAACGATGAAATTTATCAGCCCCAAAACTGACTTTGCTTTTAAAAAAATATTTGGTTCTATTCATAGTCAAAATATTCTCATTAGCTTTCTCAATGCCATAGTTTATGATAATCAAAATATTATTCAATCTCTCAAAATAATTAACCCCTATAACCCTGGAGTTACTAACACCATGAAAGAGACTTATTTTGATGTGAAAGCAGTTTTAGATAATGGTTCTACAGTCATCATTGAAATGCAAGTATTGAACGTAGAAGGCTTTGAAAAACGAGTAATTTATAACTTAGCCAAAGCTTATGGAAATCAATTAGATGCAGGACAAGGTTATATGATGTTGCAACCTTTTATCGCTTTAACTATCGCCGACTTTGTTTTATTTGAAAATGACAAAACTGAGAAAATGATTACTAAGTTTAAATTTAAAGAAGAGACAGAATTGTTTAATTATCAAGATGAATTAACTTTAATGTTTTTAGAATTACCGAAATTTAACAAAGAATTATCAGAATTAGAAACCCTCAGTGATAAATGGATATATTTTATTAAATCAGCGCCAAATTTAGAAGTAATACCCTCTTCATTAGGAGAAGTATCAGAAATAGAAGCGGCATTAAATATAGCGAATAAAGCAAATTTAAACAATGAAGAATTAGAGGAATTAGAGAAACAGGAAACGTTGATTAGAGATAAGAAAGGACAAATTAGTTTAGCGATAAGGGAAGGAATCGAAATTGGACGGGAAGAGGGAATTGGTATTGGACGAGAAGAAGGAATTGGTATTGGACGAGAAGAAGGAATTGGTATTGGACGGGAGCAAGTAGTAAAACAAATCTTACGTCAAATTCGTCGAAAGTTTGGAGAAATAGCTCCAGAAGTTCAAACTCAGATAGAGCAGTTATCTCTGGAAAAATTAGATATTTTAGGAGAAGAAATTTTTGATTTAGCAACGATGATAGATTTGGAAAACTGGTTAGGTAATAATGGATAATGGATAATTGATAATGAAAGAGGTTTTTAAATCTCTAGTTTTCTATCTAGATTTCTCATAACCTAGATAATATCAGCAACAGTTCCCCAATGCCAATCGATATAGCTGCCGCTAGGCTCCGCCAACGCACTGTTCTTACTTTTGACTTTTGAATGCATGAATTTTGACTTAAATATAGAGCGATCGCCCAATTACCTAAATTTACTCCACAGGTCGCAACAACTCTCCAACTACTATCTTAGTGAGAGGAAATGCTAGAGGAGCGATCTCTTCTTCCTCTCCTAAAATCATTTCCTGCTGATATCCCAACTGACTTGGTTGTCGGTACACATACAACTGACGATGCTTCACATCCAACACCCAATAATCCTCAATTCCTGATTTAGCATACTCTTTACCCTTTACCTCAAGGTCACTTTTGAGGGTAGTGTCAGCAATTTCCATAATCAAATATACATCTTTTGCTGTGGGATGATTGTCATCATAATCAAGAGAGTCTGCTTTGACTAGGGCAATATCCGGTTCCGGTTCAGAAAAATTATTCAGGATAACCGGAAGTAGTTTTTGTACTGAAACCCCTTCGCTAAAAAGTTTACTGAATAGGCGTTGGCGGAGCCTAGCGGCAGCTACATCGCTCCGTCGAATAGCAGCAGCGTGAGAACTTCCTTGGGGTGACATCTTGTTAATAATTTGTCCTGCAATTAATTCTATCTTTTCATCTGGTTGTAAAATTCCTACTTCTGCCATGCGGTGATATTCATCTACTGTTAGCAAACGTAGGGGGAAGTTTGAGATATTTACTGGTATTTTAGTGGTTGACATGACTCCTCAGTTTTATTCACAACAAGAATTTAACTTCTGACTTCAGCTATAACAGTCCCCAAGTTTGTAAACTGACGCATATAAGGCGACCTGTATCCTAGTACAATATCAGACTTAGGCACTCCCGCTGCAATTAACTCCCTAGCTATTCCTACTTCAGTTCCATCTCGTTGAATCCAAATTTTCCCCGACCTAATCTCAATATGAATAACACATCCAAAAACTCGTCTTTCTCCACGCCATCCGACATGAAACATTAGATAGCGATTGCGTTCCAGGTCGAAAGCTATTTGAGTTTCTACTTCTCCATCGTCATTATTGCCTTCAGAATGTTTTTCGACAATAGACTTAAGTTGAAAATAAAATATTTGTATCAACTATAATAGGTGCTTTTTTTTCATCACAGTTTATGAATTAAAAAGTTTAGATTTAACTTTCAACCAAACAGCAGAGTCAATTTCATTTGCTAATTCAGAAGCTACTTCTTCAGTGAGCTGACTGCCCTGATTTATTGCCTCTAATTCAAGATTAGAAGGTTGGAGGATTTCCCTTTCAAAAAACAACGGTGTTGGATCGAATTCTACTTGTTGTTCTTCTGTTAATATGCTCTGAGAGTTATTAATCTTTCTGAAGGTCTCGATCGCCTCCTGAATCTGTTTTATTTGTTCGGGAGTAAGTCCAGTTACGTCTATAGTTTGATTTGTCATAGTTACTATTAGGTAGGATTGGTCATTTCAGTTATCAGTATATCAGTTATCAGTAAGAGGAGCGTTATTCACAAGAACTCTTAGTAAAATTGATCGCTCTTATAGTATACTAATAGGGGTTAGGCAAAGACACTCGGTTTTTACAAGAAATATTATGTTTTAACAATTAATAGAGGAATAGACAAAAAATATGAGTATGATATCTTTTCAAGAAATTATAGATTCTATTGAAAAACTTTCTATTGATGAGCAAGATTATTTATTTGAGCTAATCAAAAAAAGAAGAATTGAAAAGCGACGTTTGGAGATTGCTGCTGATGCTCAAGCTATTTTAAAATCTTTGAAAGAAGGAACAGCAAAAATAGGAAGTGTGGATGATTTGATTGCTGATTTATAAAACAGTTTTTTTGTTACAATAATTTTGTCACATATTACTATACCAATCAATATATGTTAACTAATATGAATATTAACGTTGATGAAAAACTCCTTCGGGAAGCTCTAGCTTTGAGCGACAATTTAACAGTAAATCTATTGATAGAAGCAGCTTTGCTTGAATATATTCAACGTCGCCAACAACTGAAAATATTAGAGTTATTTGGTACTATTGACTATGAAGAAAATTATAATTATAAGCAACAAAGACAAAAAATATGAATGTTGTAGTTGATACTTCTATTTGGTCTCTTGCATTGCGACGCAATACACCAAATGATGTAATTTCTATTGTTAATAAATTGCAAAATTTGATTATAGATGGAAGAGTTGTTTTACTAGGAGTAGTTCGTCAGGAAGTGCTTTCAGGAATTCGCTTTCAGGAACAATTTATTCGATTACGAGAATATCTGCGTGCTTTTTCTGATTTACAGTGCCTTCCTTATCGGGTTGTGCCACTAGAAAAATTCTCAACATTTGACGAATTTCATCTTCCTGTTGGCGAGGTAACTCGTAAATCAGCCACAAGCGCAGCCAGTCTGGCATATAACCGTATCGAAACCAAGGCAAACGAACTAGATCGGTGAGCCGACAAGCCTGAAGGAGGGAACTACCATCACCAGTCTGGAGCGTATTGCCCAGGTAAACTGTGAGATTCCAATGTAGTTCAGGAAATACAGCGCAAGCCACTCTTTCGTAGTTTAAAGAAAATATCCAGGGCATCCTGGAGAAAATCACTGCTACCAGCAGAGTGCAAACCTAATCTATTGGTAACTATATCCGCAAGACGCTTTTCTTGTGGAAAAGGAATATTGTAGTAAACACAACGTCGCAAAAATGCGTCCGGCAAGTCTTTCTCAGAATTACTGGTGATTACGACTATAGGTTGTAGTTTGGGATGAGCTGGAATCTTGACATTACCTAGTTCTGGCACTCGAAAATACAGATGCTCCAATTCGTTGAGGATATCATTAGGAAAATCGCGGGTTGCCTTGTCTACTTCGTCAATGAGAACAATAGAACGTCTTTTACCAGGATGAACAAAATCAGGAGGCACAAAATTCTCAATTTCCGACTCTTCTCCAGTAAGCAAGATGGCTATACCCAAAGCATTGTATGTTAGATAGTCCAGAGGTTTTCTATCTACTTTACCACTCTGGGCATCTTGAAATTGCCTCAAGGTGTCATAACTGTAAAATAAATCGCGGGCAGTGCTGGTAGATTTGGTTTCAAACTTAAGCGGCTCGTCAAAACCTAATTCCCAAGCTAGACTATAAGCAAACAAGGTCTTGCCAGTACCGGGTTCTCCAGTCAGTAACAAAGGTTGACCTAAAAGCAAAGCAACATTGCAGGCATCACGAAGACCCGGATCTGCCAAATAATTTTCTGGCTTCATAAATTCGGCTCGTCGCGACACAGGTAAAGTAGCTGGTGTGTCGGGTTGCTTCCGTTTTCCGTCACCAATGTAAAATGGGAATTTCATGCAATATCCCCCTTGATAGTTATTTTTCCCTGCAAAATATCACTCAAGTTTTGAGCTAAATAAGACATCGGCATAGTATTAGATGCTTGCTTTTTCTCCCATTTTTCAAACATATCTTCGATTGTATGAATTAAATATTGAATATTTTCCTCATCCCAGTAATTCTTTACCTCTTCACTACGCGCCCAACTTTCCACTTCTCCTTGGTTAATTCCTTCAAGTTCGGGGAGAACCACTCCAATAATTTTGTCAAATTTAGTAAAGTTAGAGGAAGACAAGTCTTTGATACTTTTTTGAATAGAAGAATTCCAACACTCTAATCCAGAATTATTTTTCAATAGATTCTTAAAAATCCCATGCCACAACTTCTGAAAATAGCTCCGACTTTTTTGTTTAACTTGATATTTAATAAATAAACAAATAATTAGACATTGATTGGGATTAAGTTCAGGCCAATCTTGCCAAAATTAAAGGAAGTTTTCAATGATTCTAGATGAATTTTCCTGCAAATCATTAGTGAGCAAATGTGTATGGATAACAACTGGTCCAATACTAGCTAGATGCTTATTTATATCCTCCTTTGAAGCTAATCCATAGTCGAGTATCTGATTTGCTAAATTGTATTTTAACATATTTTTTAATTCTTCTATAATTGTGATTCTAGGAGGCCATTTAAGTTCGTATTTTCCAATAGATTCCTTATAGTAATCACTTGTAGTTGTGTTGGTATTTTGCTTGATAATTTTGGGCAAAGATACCTTGATTAGAGATTCAAAAAACGTATCATGGCATTGGAATTGATCGCCATGAATAATACATAAAAGTGGCTTAGGATAGGGGTTATTAAATAATATTTTAAATGCTTCTCCAAGCTTGAATTCTTGATAATCACGATCGACAAAATAAGGAAGCAAAGGAGGAAGACCGCGACCTTTTTGTAAGCGATCGCGATGCCCATTGAGACCTGTTAACCTAGCTCTTAATGCTCG
>NZ_CEZPJD010000168.1:0-12229 GCF_983059655.1 Okeania sp. | reverse complement strand
CCTAGACATTTTGTAGATGTTTGTTTAGGTATGACTTTTTTTGAGAAAAAGTTGCTAAATTACCAAGCATTACCAATAATAGTAAAAGCTGCCCAATAATAAGGATGAGATAAATTTTCATCTCCATATTTTGCTAATTCTTGTGGCAATTTTACGCTACTACCAGAACCATATAATTCACCTTTTTTCAAATTTACTTTTCCTTTTAACATTGCTATTTGTGCTTGTCTTAGAGCTTCTGCTTTCAGTGGAATTTGTTTAAAATGTTGATAAAATTCATTCATTAATGCCAAAGTTCCTACATCACTAACATACCAAAGACTTGCTAGTGCAGATTTAACTCCAGCTTGTACAGCTAAACCAGCAAAACCTAATTCTGCTTGTCGATCTCCCACTGCAGTTTTACAGGCACTTAGTACTAACAATTCTACTTTTGGTTGATGCCATTTCAAATTTCTAATATCATCTAACTCGAGCTTTTCTTGATGCCAAAATTGAATATAAGAATTACTGGGTTTGCCCGATTTAAACTCAGCATGGGTAGCTAAGTGAATAATTCCAAATTTATGTTTTTGTCGTTGGTATTGTAAATTTTTTACTGTGAAATCCTGGTTGATAAATGCTTTGCCTGGGAAAAATTCTTGTGTAATTTGTTTTAATTCTGTTGGTACGGCTGGTAAAGATTGATGGTCGATAAATTCTGATGCTCCCATTCCTAATACTTGCATATTTTTTCTGAAATTATACTCAGTTTCAATCATATTAAAGGCAGGAATTAGAGCAATACTATACTTTTCTATGAGAAATTTTTCTCCATCATGTAGTGCTGATAATGCTAAACTGCGTAAACCAGGTCCTAAACAAAAAATAATTGTATCTACTTTTTGCTTTTCTAATTCTGATTCGATAGGAGCTACTATCCACTGGTAAATTTGTTGAGCAGGTTTTAAATATGAGGTTGTATGACGTCCTCTGGGATCTATGATTTCCCCAGCCAATATTTTTGCTGTATTTAATACAGTCTTTCGCTCTTGATCAGTAACATTGTATATAACTGGTATTTGATTGGGAGTAATTAATACTAACTGTATTGTTTTTCTTCTTGGCCACACCCAAACAACCGCAGGGTTTTTATCAGTTTGAAATTTCCATAAATCAAGCTGTTTAGCGATAGTTTCAGCAGTTAATGTAAAATCTGAGAGATTAACACCAAAGTAATTTTCATAAGCTTTTTCCCAAGTTTGTTCGATTCTATTTACAACTTCTTTGACAGCTCGTTCTTCTAATAATTCATCCCACTCTGATTCTTGCAGAGCAAATGCTGGTTGTTTTTGTATAAGAATATTTAACGTAATACTACTGATACATACTAATATAAATAACAAAGATAAAATCAGATTTTTTTTCCATCTTTTGTTAAACATAATTTGGCTCCAAGATTTTTATTGCCAACTCTATTAACTGTGATTTAGGCAAAATTATAGATGGGTTAAATATAGCAATTAATCTTTAGCTATAAATAATCAGTTTTTCTTGTTTTCGTGACTTTGACTTCTTTTCAAGGCTGATTAATAGACCTAAATTACCCGCAAACTACACTATGAGAAGATGAATTTTCTTACTTAATCCCGGTACAATGGTCTACACTGTGGAAAATAAGAAATTTTATATAAACTAATCTAAAATCAAAAACGGATATGACACCTCCAGAAACTAGCACTCCTCCAGAGGGTTCAGATAATCAAAATTTAGCACCTGTAAGTTTGAAAGATCCTGAAATTAGGCCCAGTAACACAGACCAACTAGGCGATCGCCAACAAAATTCAGAAGATGATGATTATCTCGATCAATCTCCTGATGATGTGGAAATGTCTATATTTGACCATCTTGAAGAGTTACGGATGCGAATATTTTATTCTCTAATAGCAGGAGTTGTAGGTATTATTAGTTGCTTCATTATAGTTAAACCTATTGTCCAATTCCTAGAAGTTCCTGCCCACGGAGTAAAGTTTCTCCAATTGGCTCCAGGAGAATATTTTTTTGTAACTATTAAAGTAGCTGCTTATAGTGGTTTTCTTTTGGCAAGTCCATTTATACTTTATCAAATAGTTAAGTTTGTTCTACCAGGTTTAACTATTAGAGAAAGAAGATTTCTCGGACCTATTTTTTTAGGTTCTACAGTTTTATTTGGATTGGGATTAGTATTTGCTTATTTTGCAATTGTACCAGCTGCTTTGAAGTTTTTCATTAGTTATGGATCGGAAGTAGTAGAACAAGCTTGGTCAATTGAACAATATTTTGAATTTGTATTGCTATTAATGTTTAGTACAGCATTAGCATTTCAAATTCCGATTCTGCAATTCTTGTTAGGTATTTCAGGAATTGTTTCTTCTCAACAAATGTTTTCTGGCTGGAGATATGTATTGTTAGGTGCAGCAGTTTTAGGAGCAGTTTTAACTCCTTCAACTGACCCTTTAACTCAAAGTTTATTAGGTGGTGCAGTAGTTGCTCTTTATCTGAGTGGTAGTTTTGTTGTCAAGTTGATAGGACGTTGAAGAAGACAGAAGGCAGAAGGAAAAATTGCTTATGGATAGTCTTCGACACGGCACTTCCTGTCTACAAACTCCAAACAATTTTAAGCACCCCCATTGACGGTAGGGCAGTTTCATTCTTGCTTAAGGTAGAGGGGGAGCAGGGGAGTAGGGAGTAGGGGAGAATTTTCCACGCTTAAGCCAGCGATTTTCCCCAAATTTATCAATTATTCTTAAAGGTTAAAAATACGAATTTTTGTGGCTTTGAGGGAATTGAAGCATATATTTAGACAAAGTTTAATCACACTTATCGGCGCTCAAAATCGGCAAATGCGTGGCTAATTTCTCTATTTTCTGATCCTCTAATCTCTCGTTTTCCTTAAATTGTTAACTAACGATACTTTAAACCTACATTCCATACGACAAAATGTAGTACGCAAATATGGTAAAACTTGAGTAAGTATTTAGACTGATAGTATGGAGTAGGGAGCGATCGCAGATCAATAGGTTAATAACTCATCCCCACACTAATTTTTGCTTGAGTGATATTGGGTAAAAAGCTGATAATAAAAAGGTTTAAACTTGCTTGTTACTCCTGCAATACTTCATAAATGCCTTTAAGGATGAAAATATTGATTCTATAATAATAGACTTGTCGCTTTATAACTTAAAAAAGCTTCAAAACTCTTGATAAATAAAGGTTCTAGCGATTGAAAGTATTAAACAGTTGTAATTATTTCTCTGCTTAAGTTTGAGCGATTTTTTCCATCTATTTAGCGACCTTCCTTCTTCAAGCTTTGATTTTTTAAATACCAAATAAAGTATAAATTCGATTCCGAATCCAAATCATTGCTGTTTCTTGGGAATTTTCCTCGCTATCTAATAATCCTAAGTTTTTTAAAGTCTCTAAACGTCGGGATAATTCTTCAGAAATTTTGTCTGCTAGTCTTTGGTGTTTTGCTAAAAGATTGTGTAAATTTTCTCGGTCTACTACAAATAAAATTGTATCTTCCATAGCACGAATACTCGCTGTACGAGTAATCCCTAATATTAGTGACATTTCTCCAATAAATTCTCCTGCATATCTAGTTGTAATATACTTATTTGCTTTCGCTGAAAATACTTCTACCGACCCCGAAAGTATAATATAAAATGAGTCTCCTGGCTCTCCCTCTAGACAGATTATTTCACTGCGAGGAACAATTTTTCTATATCCATTTTCAATGACATCTCGTAATTCAATGTTATTACAATTCTGGAAATAACTAATCTGTCGTAATAAATCTCGTAAATTCCATTTTGAGGGATTTTTTTTAGTTTTTGCTATATTTTTTACCAAGGAAGTTGAAAGTTTTTTTTGATTTTTTTCAACAGTTATTGACTCTGCTTTTTGATATGTTTGAATTAAATCATTAATCTGGCGAATATGTAAATCTCTTTGGGGAAAAGGAATAGAAATATTCAGAGAGCGTAATTCTGAATCTATTGAAAAATTTAAATAACTTCTAATTTCATCTATGAGATGAGGATATTTAATCCAGACTAATAATTCAAAATTTAAGGCACTATCTCCAAATCCTTTAAACCAAACTTTTGGTGAGGGGATTGATAAAACTTTTTTCTCTTTTATAGCTACATCTAAAAGTGCTTTTTTTACTAATGCTGTATTACTACCATAGGCAACACCAATAGGAATATGTATGCGAGAAGTCGAATCTTTATGGCTCCAGTTAATAATATTTTTTTCTACTAAAAAATTATTAGGAATAATTACAAAAATACCATCAATAGTTTTGATTACGGTTGAACGAATTGAGGTTTTTTCTACTATTCCTGATAAATCATCAACTTCGATAAAATCTCCAATTTTAATTGGTTGAGCAATCAAAATTGTTAAACCACTAACAAAATTACTAATAATATTTTTCATGCCAATACCGATACCAATACTTAAAGCACCAGCAATTACGGTAATTGATGTTAGGTCAATACCTGCATTATGAAGCACAATTAAGATGCCAGCTATTGTAATTATGTAATTAATGATGGCAGCAATGGCTTCTCTTGTACCTTTTTTGATTCCTAAATTAACTAATATCCATTCTTTCAGCCACTTTTTTATTGTGCGGGAGAAAAATACTACTAAAACAATTAAGGAAATTATTTCAGTAATATTCTTAATGGAAAATGATTGATTCCCTAATTCAAATAGTTCTGTTTGAAATATTTGAATCAATAGGCTAAATATATTTTTTATTTCTATAAATATCCAATTCATATTAAACTCAGTTTACTTAATAAATGAGGAGAGGAAAAATCAAAGTAAGTATTCAGCTGTTAGCAGTCAGCTATCAGCAAATAATGAATAATTTTTACTAAGATTAAAGGAGTGTATTTTGGTAGAAACTTTTAATTATCTCTCAATCTTTCAATTGCTTTAAACCATAATTATTAATAATTAAATAATTTTGATTGAGTGGTTGAAGGCACAAGATTATCTGAGATTATCAGATTTACGCGCACTATTTACAGAAGCAATACGATGTGATTTTTGAGTCTAATCAAAGTTCTTATAACCTATTCAAAGAAGCAGGAATAAGTTGGAAAAAAACTCAAAAAAAGAATCCAGCTAAAAATGATTAATTAGTGAAAGCAAAAAAAAAAGAAATAGAGGAATTGTTGGCTAAATGGCAACCGGAAATAGAAGCTGGAAAGCTTGCAGTTTTTATGATTGACGAATGTCATTTTTTATGGGATCACCTCTTAAGCTATACTTGGGGCACAACAGATAAAAGAATAGAAATTCCCATTAAAAATGAAAAGGAAAGACAAACTTATTATGGAGCATTAGATTATCAAACTAAGGAATTTATTGTGCAAGAATTTAATAGTGGAAATACTGAAAATACTATTGAATTTATCAAATATTTGCAACAGAAAAGGCCTGGTAAAAGATTGGCAATATTTTGGGATGGAGCAACTTATCATAAGTCCCAAGAATTTCGAGAATATTTGATGTTAGTTAATCAAGACTTACCAGAAGAGGAATGGTTGATAAATTGTACAAAATTTGCCCCAAATGCTCCTGAACAAAACCCTGTTGAAGATATTTGGTTACAAGGCAAAAATTTTATTAGACAATTCTATCATCTTTGCAGTTATTTTAAAGTAGTTAAGTGGCTATTTAGGTTTTTTGCAGATGGTCAAATATTTGATTTCCCAAAACTTTTTCAGTATGGAATTTTGCCACAACCTATTTAGGATTGCTATATTTCATTTATAATTTATATTCTGTTATTTATATTGTTTAAAGGATTTAAAAATAATAAATCTACTCTCAGGAAAAGTGTAGCAACTACCTAATCATATTCTAATATTGATAAATAGTTTAACCTATACCCTATATATAGCAGTCGTCACTATAGTTAGGACATGGGGTAATCATGATTATTTATGACGCGAGCAAGATGCTTGCACTATTTGTCCTAAGAAATCAAGCGGTTGCTATATCAAATTGATATTACATCTTAATGTGTGATTTATTCCTACTATAAAAAACTATCCATTCCATAAATTATAAAAAATCAATATTTTTTCATATTTTTTATGATGTTTTTCTTTTCCTTTCCCCAGCTCCGGTGCTTCCAGTTACGCTGTTACCAGTATCGTGACTTTAGCAATATTTTATAAAATTGGTATTAGATAAATATTAAACTAAAAGCTGATATTTAATTCAAATAAGGAACAGTCAAAAAATGACAAAAATAACTTATTCTGACTTTGAGAAAATAGAAATAAGAGTAGGGAAAATTATTACTACAGAAGAATTTCCAGAAGCCAGAAAACCAGCTTACAAACTGTGGATAGATTTTGGTGAATTTGGCATCAAAAAGTCTAGCGCAGGATTAACAAAACTCTATATTCCTCAAAATTTAGTGGGCAAATTAATACTAGCAGTGACAAACCTACCACCACGTCAAGTCGCTAACTTTATGTCTGAGGTCCTAGTTTTAGGTGTGGTGATGGATGATGGAGAAGTTGCCCTAATACACCCAGATAGAGATGTGTTACTGGGCCGAAGAATCTTGTAGTGTTTTGAGCGACCTCTGGTTAAAATTCTTCTACCATCCACTCTGAAGCTCTCTCACCTAAGTCTAGAGGAATACTAACTGCTTTACCTAGTCTAGGTCTTTCTTTTGTATTGTCAATATAGTTCTTAACAGTTTCTACACCACCAAAACCATTGATATAGGTGGCTATTGCATCTAGATGGGCCAAATAATCTACTTCTGTCATCGGAAAAGATACTTGTTCAAGGTACTTCCACATCACCTGCACAAATATTTTGCCTTTTGTCCGCCGTAGTTGAATATCATAAGACTTACCCCACTTGTCTAGTAATAGTTGATGTAATTCCTTGCCAGTTATCATATATTTTAGATTTTAGATAGATTATAACTTCTACAGTTTTGAGATATAAACACTAAATGTAGTGTGGCACTATAGTTTTATTTAGGATTATGTAGTGTTTTTGCGTAAATTTTCAAGTTAAATAGTTAATTTGGGAAAAACTAACTATTTAACAAGTCTCTAAAAGTTAAAATTTATACTATATTTATAAATCTAAATTATCTAGTCATAGACCTTACCATCACAACATTTACATTTCTTAATGAAAAGAACAATCAAAGTTCAACTAAATTTCAAAAAGGAGTCCCACGTTGTCATCTGTGATTCAGCACCGGGAGGAATTTTTAATTTCAAATAAAATGAAGCTTCATTGTTGATTGATATTTTTCACCATTTACCACTTGAAGTATCATATAATAATAAAGCACATAACAACTATATTCTGTAAATTGAAGGTCAGCCCAGAACTGGCAAAAGAAATAGAAGCCACTATGAAAATGCTTGCTAATGCTTTTCAGTATATACACAAAAACAGTGAAAAAAAACTGACAAATAGTGTAGCAATTCAAGCTTTAATGTACGATAAAGTTAGAGAAAAGTTTCAGTTATCAGCACAAACTAAAATTCACGCTATTAGACGAGTATTTTCTAATCGAAAAAACTTTTATTACTAATCATAATTAAAAAAGAATTAACTTTTGCACCAACATCAGTTGATTACGACAGTAGAACATTTAGTTTAGATACAAAAAAATGGATTGTGAGTTTAAAGCTTTTGAGTAAGCCCACAAAGTTTGAGTTATTATGTAGGTAATTATCAACGTGGAATATTAAAAGGTAGTAAGCCTACTTCAGCAGTCTTAACTAAAATAAAATATGGAGCTTACTATATAAATATTCATGTTAATCATATTGCTCCGGAGCCAAAGTCAACAAATAAAATAATAGGAATTGATTTAGGTAGGCTAGATATAGCCTCAACTTCTGAAGGTGAATCATGGTCAGGTAAAAATATAACTTCTAAGAGAAATAATTATTCTTAAATCAGAGAAGTTATACAAAGAAAAGCATCTAAAGGCACTCGTAGTAATCGCAGGAAATGTAGGCAACTACAGCAACATTTTTCAGGAAAAGAGCGATGCTTTCAAAAACACGTTAACCACGAAATAACAACTTATTTAGTCAAAAGAGCAGCCACTAATATCTATTGCCATAGAAGATTTAACTAATATTAGAAACAGAACCAATCAGCAACCAAGAAGAAAGAAAGAAGATTATATAATAGTTGGGCTTTTTATCAGTTCAGAATGTTTCTTGCTTATAAATGTGTGTTATGTGGCGTGAAATTAATATTAGTTAATCCAGCATATACTAGCCTTACTTACCACAAATGTTTGCATATAAGTCCAACAAAAGGAACGATATATAGGAAGGGTAAAAACTACCACTGCTTTCATTGTGGGTGGAAAGGGGATGCTGATTATAATGGTGTCAAAAATATAGCTGCTTTAGGGTTGAGTGTAAACCAGCCTGGAAGTCCCTGGTTATCCTGTGAGGTTAGCAGTCTTGATTTTGTGCCAAAACAGCCGACTACATGGGATATACTGGAGGACTGCGAAAAGCCCGCATCATAATCTCTGATTTGATGCCGGGTAGTTTATATAATGTAATAATAATTAGGAAATGGTTTTAAGTTGCAATTTGTTTAACAAAATATTGTAAGCTTGGCTGTGGTCGCAGACTAACAGCAATTATCATTCGTCTGCACATAATTCAAAAACACCAAACGTAAATTAATAAAAAACACTCAATCTATTCATGGCTCAAGCAGAAGGAACACCAGATGTACCCGATATGGGACGTCGCCAATTTATGAATCTTCTCACCTTTGGCACTGTGACCGGGGTCGCTCTAGGAGCACTCTATCCAGTAGTTAACTACTTTATTCCTCCATCCAGTGGTGGTACAGGTGGTGGAGTGACCGCCAAAGATGCCCTTGGTAACGATATTATTGTTAGTGACTTTGTGGCCAATCACAATCCTGGAGAAAGAACTCTGGCACAAGGTCTAAAGGGAGACCCTACCTACATAGTGATTGAAGGAGATCAAACTTTAGCTAACTATGGTTTAAATGCAGTTTGTACTCATTTAGGCTGTGTAGTCCCTTGGAATGGTAGTGAAAATAAATTTATCTGTCCCTGCCATGGCTCTCAGTACGACAGTACAGGGAAAGTAGTTAGGGGGCCAGCACCTTTGTCTTTGGCATTAGTCCATGCCAATGTTAGTGATGATAAACTGGTCTTCACCCAGTGGGAAGAAACAGACTTCCGCACCGGAGAAAACCCTTGGTGGACTTAAAGAAGCGGTCAGCACTCAGTAGAATCGTTTTTTTTATCTTGAGAAGGGGGATTTTAACCCCGACTCAACCATCCAGCGTAATCGTGGGGGCTTTTACCAAGAGCTGCTAAAAGTTGAGAGATAGTTAAGAGATTTTTGATTGGTAAGCAATCAGTGAATCCAACTAAATGTTGTGAGGTGTCTCCCTTTATAATCTCCGATTTAACAGGAGGGGAGTTGTTACCTGCAAAAAACTCATCTCTAAAGTAAAGTAACCTCAATTATGCTATGGTTAATCCCCAAATCAAGTAGCGGTAATACGCACCTGACTTCAGGACCGAGACAACTTAAGATATGGGGTTCAACTGGTGAAGTCCTAGTAATTTCCTATTAGTTGGTAAAATCACGGAAGGTAGCTAGGTGAGTACAGAACTGGACAGTACAAAACGGCGGTGGGTCTCATCGTTGCTGCCTGTTGACGCGCGCGAGGATACTCAACCTTGGAAGCAGGAAGCCCTTTTTCGTGAGGGAGGGAAGCCCTCGTTAGGCTAGCGCTATAGCGGGGGAGAACGTCATAAAATTTGTAGAAGTTTTTGATTTTGAGAGAAGACAGAACAACTGATGTCAAAAATAGACCGATCGGCAATGTGGGGCAGTATGACTAAGGCGATCGCCAAGATGATGGTAGTCGCGATCGCAACTATAGCCCTATTCCTTACTAGTGATATAGTCCATCCCCAGGCAGCAAATGCCTATCCATTCTGGGCGCAGGAAACTGCTCCAGCAACTCCTAGAGAAGCTACAGGCAGAATTGTTTGTGCTAACTGTCACCTTGGTGCTAAACCTACAGAAATAGAAGTACCTCAGTCTGTACTACCAGATACAGTATTTAAGGCTGTGGTAAATGTTCCTTATGATACTGAAGTTCAACAAGTTTTGGGTGACGGTAGTAAAGGTGGCTTAAATGTAGGTGCTGTATTGATGTTGCCTGAAGGCTTCAAAATTGCACCTGAAGATAGAATACCTGAAGAATGGGAAGAAGAAGTTTCTGGTCTTTACTTCCAACCATACTCTGAAGACCAAGAAAACGTTATTTTAGTTGGGCCAATACCTGGAGAAGAATATCAAGAGATTGTTTTCCCGGTTTTATCTCCAGATCCTGCCACTGATAAATCTATCCACTTTGGTAAATATGCTATTCATGTAGGTGGAAACCGAGGTCGTGGTCAGGTTTATCCTGCTGGTAATAAGAGCAATAATACTGTTTACAACATCTCTGCTAGTGGTAAGATTACTGATATTACTTTTGAGGAATATGTAGGTAATCAAATTACTATTGAAACTACTGATGGTGAGACTGTTGTGGATACAGTGCCTCCAGGTCCAGAACTTTTAGTTGCTGTAGGAGATACTGTTGAAGCTGGTCAAGTTATTACAAATGACCCTAATGTCGGTGGTTTTGGTCAAAAAGATATTGAAATTGTCCTGCAAGATGCAAATCGAGTTAAATGGTTGATGGCATTCTTTGCTCTGGTCATGCTAGCTCAGATTATGTTAGTTCTGAAGAAGAAACAAGTCGAGAAAGTTCAAGCTGCTGAAATGAATTTTTAGGTAGACTGAGTTTTTGAATTGACAATTTACTGATGAGGAGTAAAGCATTAGGAGTAAGGGATAAACTTTATTTCTAAAGCTTTGCTCCTTATCATGTTTTATAGATAGTGTTCCCTACATTTCGCACAATATAGCGCTACAAGTTTAGGTTAGGACATTCCTAAATCTACCAAACCCACTAACAGCTTACTGTTGCCTGTTGCCTGTTGCCTGTTGCCTAGCGCGTAGCGCTATAAAACACAGCATAAAAATATAAGTCAAGAGTTAAAATTCAAAAGTAAGAAGAAAATTATATTGGTTAATAGCAGTCAATGATTCAGTAAGTATTTATGCTTAACATTTCACTGAGAATTTTACTCCCGATAATGAAAATAACTTATACAGCGTTTCCCGTTGTTATGAGGTACAAAATTTTAGGTTTGAGGGAACAAGGAACAGGGAAAAGAAAAGAATAAAAACAACTGTACCTCATAGCTTCGGAAACTGCTGTATAGTATAAATATCTGAGTAAGCTACGGATTTTATGATGATTTTCATGTTACAAATTGAAGTTTGAAGTGTAGGTTATACAAAATCTGTTTAATTAGGTATAAAAATTTGTTATCTGCTTTAATAATTTAGAATTTAGAATTTAGAATTACCCCTCCTTGAAAAGAAGTAGACAAAATTCTTACTCCCTCCTCCTCCCCCTCTCTCCACACTTCTACAAGGCTTTCAGGAGTTCCTTATCAGGGATAGCTTAAAAGGGGAGGCTTTAAACCAGAATTTTTCGGTAATAGGTATAGTAAATCAGAATTTCCTACGGAATGCTCCGCAAACAGAATCCAGAATTCAGAAGGGAAGAGAACTCAGAATTCTTTCAGCTCTGGGTAAAGATGGAATATTTTTTTATACCGAATTAAACGGATTTGATATGAAATAAAAATTCCCACTTTACAGATAGAAATAATAGAGGCAAGAATCGTCCCCAAAAGTAGCTGTTATCTAATAGAAATAGTCTATTTTTTATCAAAATAATATGCCTCTAAAACCCCGCCTTTTAAGGCGTAATATTTTTGGAGCCTTGCTCAAATCCCCGTTACAAAAATAACTTCTAACTTCAGATTCGTTAATCTCCCTGTTGCCTGTTGCTTGTATACAGCTTTTTGAGACAAAAAAATGCTACAACTAATATCAGTCAATGCTTTTGCTGACGCAAAGCTGCCGCTAAGGTATTTATTCAGCAAACCCTAATTATTTAAAATCCAAATAAACTATAAATTTTCAATACCTGAGCGCTCAATGCTATACATAGGGCTTGCTGAAAAAGTCTTTTTTAAGGAGTAGGGGAGCGGGGGAGT
>NZ_CEZPJD010000167.1:0-12324 GCF_983059655.1 Okeania sp. | reverse complement strand
TTGTTCTTGAGATTCAAATAAGGCTTCTTCTGCTGCTAAAAACAGACTACTCGGTTCATTTTCGCTAGGAATTGTACAAGCAATTCCCATACTCATAGTTACTATAGAATTAGGTAAATTAGTCAACATATCTCTGTCAGGAGATAAAGTTAGTTCTTTGATTTCCCGAATAATTATTTCAGAAATTTCTATTGCTTTTATGCCATCTATTTTCAGCAAAATAATTATAATTTTTTCGTTTTCATTGTTGAAATATACGTTGTTAATATCCTGTAAAATTAGAGAAATTTTTTTTGATATAATTTGTAAGCAATTATGATTAAATTTAGTTCCATATTGATTTTTATAAACTGTATAATTATCTATTTCACCTAAAATCAAAGCAATAGGATAGTTTTCGGCGACTATATTATCCCATTCAATCTTAGTGAAGAAGCTAAAAAAACTATAATTACTGATTTTTACAGAATTAATATTTGTAAAAACTTGTGGATACTGATCGTCTTGATTTTTTGTTTTTTCTGCCACAGTTAGATCGCTTGTCTCTCCTAATTTTTGTCCTTGAAAATAGAGAGAATATAACTTACAGCCAGGAACACAAATATTTCCATCTACTTTGACTAATCCTAAATTTTCTAGTTGGTAAGTAATCATCGGTTCCAATTGAATATTCGTTGGCTCCGTAATTAGTTGTGTAAATATAGCTGCGAGGTTTGGTTGTTTTTGTAATACCATCCATAAACTGCGTAAATAATCACTATAAATTCCTCTTTGAGTAGGAGCATCTCTTAATAATTCTTCAAAAGTTAAATTGTGATGATATAAATTATCTAAAGCTAGATGTACTAAATAGGGATGCCCACCTACTAAATTCATCAATTCTTGTATTTGTCTTTCTTGTAAATTCAGTCCATAACGTTGAGAAAAATCTTTAACTTGCTCTGGTGTAAATTCAGATAATCTAATGGGTAACCCAAGATTAAATGGCGATTGATTCACACTTAATGAAACATATATTTCAGTAGCATGAACTAATACTAATCGCAGTTTTTTCCAAATTTCTACTATCCGAGCCTGTTCATGCCAAAATCGTAATAATGGTAAAAAATCATGAGTAATTTTAGTATATTTAAAGACGCAATTAACTTCTTTAAAAATCAAAACTACAGGAGTATCAACTTCATGTAATAATTCTTCAAAAAAAATCGTACAACAGACCTTATATCCTATATCTTGGTCCCAATAATCATCTATATTATAATTCGATTTTAGCTGTCTAGTAAGACTAATGCAAAACCAACGTAAGAATCTTTCTGTACTCTCAAAAACTGCTGCATCAGTCTCTAAAAAATCTATAATTATGATTCGGTAATCTAAAGTTTTAGTATAGTTAATCAATCGTAGTAGGAAAGAAGTTTTTCCCATTTGTCTAGGCCCTCTAATCCTAATCAAACTACCTGGAGTAGCAATTTCTTGATATACACGTTCTTCACAGGGCGATCGCTTGATATAAAATCTGGAGTTAAGTGCTATGGGTGTTCCTGGACTATCTGGCCTGGGACCTATACTTTCTGAGTGAGGAATATATGTCATCAGATTTAAAAGATTATGTATACATTTATAGCAGTTTTAGCTTCATTAGACTACAGTTATATATAAAATATCTACAAGAATTATAGTTTTTACTGAGTATTCTATCTTCCTGAAAACTGCTCTAATTTATATTCAGATATAGCCAGTTGAAATGAATCGTGAAAAACTTAAAAATATATGAATATTTCGTGATTTTTACCCTTGTTTGTTAGCTCTTAAATTATCTGAATATCCTCTAATATTTCCAAGTCTAATGCTAATTTATTTGTATTTTTTGTAAAGATAATACTATCTTATATCATGTCCGGTTGAATAATTAGACTTTGGTGCAAGGAAGGCAGAAGGTTTTCTCCTGTTGTTACCTTAATTTTATACACAAACGATGCTACCGGACATGATATTATTTGGTGTTTAAATTATCAATTTAGCTCAATATCTTTCTTTATTAAGAAATACATAATAATACTAACTACTACCGGAAAGCTGATAATTTATATATTTTCATATCGATTATTCAAACATTTTGCATAAAAATCTCCAGGAAAGAGAGAGTAGAGAGTAGGTAGGAAAGAATTGATAATTTATGTGCGATAATTGATTTTATTTTTTATTATTGGAGATGTCTAATAAAAATCTGTAATGAGTGAGCAAACTATTTTCTACCTTCCACTCTTTTCTCCTGTCTTGCTGCCATCAAATTATTAGTATTCAATCTAACAAAATATAACCTGTCAATAAATAGTCACAACCAACAGCACGAATACTAACATTTTCTAACTCAATAGCTTCCGTCATCTTAATTAATCCTAAATCTCCCACAGGTGAAGGTGCTCCTTGCCCGCCAATAATTTTAGGAGCAATAAAAGTCCATATTTTCTGCACCACACCATCAGCGATCGCCCTTGCTGCCAAAGTCCCCCCACATTCCCAAAGTACCGAAAGAAATCCGCGATTGTAGAGATTTTCCATCACCTTTGCCGGAGTCAATAATGAAACTTCTACTACTTCAACCCCCTTTTGCCTCAAATATTGCTGAAATTCTTGATTAGACCCTACTTCTGTAAACACTAAAGTATTAGCTTCATCAACATCCCATAAATTAGCCTCTGTCGGTAAATCTAGACCGCGACTCATAACCACCCGCAAAGGATTATCAATTTGACTGCTGCGACTCGTCAAAAGCGGATTATCTCGACGCACCGTATTGCCTCCAATAATTACAGCATCACAAGCAACCCGTAACTTATGTACTTCACTCCGCGCTGCGGGTGATGTTACCCATGCACTATGACCTGTAGTAGTAGCAATTTTGCCATCAAGAGTCATGGCATATTTCAAGATTCCAAAAGGTTTTTGGTGGAGTATTCGATGAATAAAAGCTTCATTTAGTTGACGACATTCAGCTTCTAACACTCCTACCACCACTTGAATACCAGCTTCTCGTAATTTTGCAATACCACTACCTGCAACTAAAGGGTTAGGATCGATCATTCCAACCACAACCTTTGCCACACCTGCTGCAATTAAAGCTTCCGTACAAGGTGGCGTGCGTCCATAGTGATTACATGGTTCTAAACTTACATAGACAGTAGCTCCTTTTGCTTTTTCACCTGCCTCCTTGAGAGCAAAAACTTCTGCATGAGGATGACCTGCACCAGGATGAAACCCTGTTCCCACAATTTGGCCATTTTGAGAGATCGCACAACCTACCATGGGATTAGGGGCAGTTTTACCTAAAGCATGTTGGGCCAGCTCTAGACAATAACCCATAATTACCTGGTCGAATTTTTGTTGATTTTCACTTCGATCTAATTCTGACATCTTCAAATTTTTAACTTCAAAGTACGAATTAAATAGGGCTTGCTGAATAAAATTGTAATGAATACCTGTAAAGGCTTCCAAAGTTAAATATTACTGAGGGGGTTCAAGGTTTTTGGCTTAATTAGTCTCAAAATGCTAATATTTTTCCCCTGACCATCAGAAAATTTGGCTGTAGCAGGTAGTCTAAACTGTTGCCTGTTGCTTATTATCACCATCAGACTTTTTCAGCAAACCCTAAATAGACATTTCCAGAAAAAAGGGAGTATAAAGTAGTAGCGCGTCAAGCTGAAAATGGTGTATTAAATTTTTGAGTATAATTCTTGCTCTGACTAAGGTTTGGAGAATTTTCCTAAAACACTATTTCAAGCTTGACGCGCCAGTAGGGATTAGGGAGAAAGAATTAATGAATAAGAGTGGGATAATTAATTTTATTTTTTATTATTTGAAGATGTTTAATAAAGAAAGAAAGTAATTAATGCTCCACAAACTAGGGTGTCTCAAAAAAAATATGCTGATTGCTGTTTGCGCAGCATTCCACAGGAAAAGCTGACCGCTGAGGTGCTTCTTTAACTACTCTTAAGACGCTCCATTAATGCTTCAAATCTAGACTTTCCTGCTGCACTATTGTCTACTGATTTTTCAGTATTATCATTCCTATAAGTATTTTGATAAAGCAAATCTTGATGTTCGCTAAAGCGAGTTACAGTACCTCGTAATCGAGTCGATAAAAATTTAGTAATTGCTCGATAAAATCTGAGAGAAAATAATACGTCTTGCTCTAACTTTTCATTTAATTTTTGTTTGGGGATAGACAGAATTAAAGTATTTTCTATCGCCTTTACAGTAGCAGATGGTAATCGACCATCTACAAAAGACATCTCTCCCAAAATTTCACCAGAAGTAATAATACCTATTTCTTGATTTCCCACACCAGCTACATAAGCTTTCATTGTGCCATCAAGTACAATATAAAGAGCATCAATTGGTTGACCTTCATGGATTAATATGGTGTTAGTAGTAATCTTTTCCTTACTACCATTAGCAATCATCCAATCAATGTCATGATTACTTAATTCCCCTAAAATAGCTAACACTTTACTCATAGGATATTTCTTGAAAAATACATCATTTATAAATGACTTAATTTAAGTATTTAACTGGACATAATACATTCAACCTGAAACGGTGATTTATTCTTACTATACAGATTTTACCAACATTAATACCAGCGATCAAAAATAATACTATAAAAAGGAATTTGGAACTTTATACCTACTAAAAGGCCGATATTCATATTTCTTACCAAAAAATTAAGGTATAAATCCTCTACTTTAAAGCCGATATTCATATTTCTTAGCAAAAAATTAAGGTATAAATCCTCTACTTTAAAGGAGAAAAAAGCGGTTGTTAGTGAGCTTACCATAGGATGGGATAGCATTAGTGGAGCTGGTCTGCAAGAACGGGTTTCCTAGCCATATCCAATTGACAAAGATAAGAAAAAAAATCTTTTTAGCCAAATATTTACTATTACAGAAGAGGTAATAATTAATAATTAATTGTTGAACTCATCTCTATCATTATTTTTCTTGTTTTTTATCCCTATAAGTATTCAGCAGCCAGCCATTAGCTATGTGTTATTAACTCATTATCATACTAAAAGAGAATTATCCACCAAGGATAATTAAAATGCATTAATCAAATTTGCTGTCACTTAACCTCAGTTATTGCTTGAATATATTCATACATCTAAATTGTTGCTTGCGGAGCATTCTGTAGGAAATGCTAATAGCTGAATGCTTACTTCTCTCTTACCTTTTTGCAAAATTGTTTTAGTCAACAATTAGTACTAAATAACTACTAGGAAAACTTTTTTGGCTTTACCACGCTCCAGTAGAATGCCACCACCATTCCTAGTAACTTTGTAAATCTAAGAGCTTTATAAGTTATCAATTGCCCCGATGAGCTTAATATTTTAACTATTTAGTTAACAATACTTCACAAAGTTAGTTACTATAGTTTAAGATGAGTTTAACTTTTTCTTAGTCTATCCATAGACAAGATAATTGATCGCTTTGAAAAGAGTTATAAAAGCTAATAATCCTGATAAGGAGTTAAAATATAACCATGACTGACAACTACCCTTCAACTACTGAGAAACATTTAGAAAATTATCTTGAGGTAGATAAACCAGAAGAAGCTTGTGGTGTTTTCGGAATTTATGCCCCAGAAGAAGATGTAACTAAACTCACATATTTTGGCTTGTATGCATTACAGCATCGGGGTCAAGAGTCTGCGGGAATAGCTACTTTTCAAGATGATAAAGTTTATATACATAAAGGAATGGGGCTAGTATCTCAAGTATTTAATGAGTCCATTTTACAGCAGTTGCCTGGTAATATAGGAATTGGTCATACTCGTTATTCCACTACAGGATCTAGCCAGATTATTAATGCTCAACCTGCTCTTGTTGAGACTCCTCTTGGGCCCTTAGCGATAGCGCATAATGGTAATCTTGTCAATACACAAGCATTAAAAAAAGAACTAATCAACCGTGAGTGTAACTTTAAAAGCACCACAGATTCAGAAATGATTGCATTAGCGATCGCTACAGAAGTTAAAACTGGTAAAAGCTGGCTAGAAGCTGCTATTAGTGCCTTTCATTTATGTAAAGGAGCTTTCAGTTTAACCATTGGTACTCCAGAAGGTCTAATGGGAGTACGTGACCCCCACGGTATACGGCCCCTCGTAATTGGTACTTTAGAAGATATCAACCCAAAAAGATATGTCCTCGCCTCAGAAACCTGTGCTTTAGATATTATTGGAGCAGAATATCTCCGAGATGTTGAACCTGGAGAATTAGTTTGGATTACAGAAGAAGGTATGGCTTCCTTCCACTGGAATCAGAAACCACAAAGGAAGCTATGTATTTTTGAAATGATTTATTTTGCCCGCCCTGACAGCATTATGGAAGGTGGTAGTTTATACAGCTACAGACTCAAAATAGGACGCCAGTTAGCGAGAGAATCTTTAGCAGAGGCAGATATGGTCATAGGCGTTCCTGATTCTGGTATTCCAGCAGCGATAGGTTTTTCTCAAGAATCAGGCATTCCTTACGCAGAGGGATTAATTAAAAATCGCTACGTTGGCCGTACCTTTATTCAGCCCACTCAACACATGAGAGAATCAGGTATCCGAATGAAACTTAACCCTCTCAGAGATGTATTAGAAGGTAAGCGAGTGATTATAGTTGATGATTCCATTGTACGTGGCAACACCAGTAAAAAAATCGTTAAAGCTTTGCGAGATTCTGGCGCAACAGAAGTTCACATGAGAATTTCTTCTCCACCGGTTACTCATCCCTGTTTTTATGGCATTGATACAGATAACCAGGAGCAATTAATTGGAGCTACAAAATCAGTTGCAGAAATTGCCAAACAAATAGGTGTTGACTCTTTAGCTTACTTGAGTTGGCAGGGAATGTTAAAAACAACAGATGAAGATCCTAATACTTTTTGTTCTGCGTGTTTTACTGGTGAATATCCTATTCCTTTACCAGAAAAATTGAAGCGCTCTAAACTTATGCTTGAAAACACTGTCCAAGTTTAGAATGATAAAATGTAGCTTCTTGCGTATCGTTTAAGTATAATTTTAGGGTTAACAAAATAGATAGTAAGTAATATTATGCCTGCCTGTCTAACTTATGGTTCAGAGAATAGAAAAGCAGAGGATAAATACTGAATATATATTCTATTATGCAGTAAAAAAATAATACTAAAAACACTCAAGAAGCCAAAAATTAAGTAGGTCGGTGTTGAAAATTATCTTTATTTCAAGGCACCTATTCTGAGGGCAGAGGGCAGAATGCTGAAGGGAATAGAGTTTTGGGCAAGTTTACTTTTCATTAGATACTTTTGTTTTTTACACCATCCTACTTAATTATAATAGTAGCTCTATACTGCTGATACCTTAATTACTGAATACTTACTATAATTATAATGTTAGTGAAAACTGCTATAATTCTCAGAGTCAAAGCTAAACTTCAGAAATACGCAGCAATAAATAATATTTCGTGCATCTCAATTCATCCAAAATTTTTCAATCCTGATAGTGGCTTTCAATATAGATAGGCTACAGTGGCCTAAAGCATTATCCTACTGCCTACTCCCTAACCAAAAAAAATTGTGTAGTCTACCTATAGCAGTCAAAGGAAAGGGTGCGGAAAGATCGAGAGCTTAAAACATCAGACAACCCAATAAGTAGTGGCGTGACACAGCTGAAACTATGGATTAGGTTTTTTCTACCTTGTCCCCCTTGTTCCCTTTGTCCACCTTGTCTTTCTTGTCTCCCCACACCCCTTGTGTAATCCACCATTTAAGATGTGTCACGCCAGTAGGTAGGCGTTAAAATTTGTAGTTAGATGAAGACAAGAGGTAGAAAGCAGAAGGGAAGAGGTTTAAGAGCTACTTAACTTTTTGTTACATACTTAGTTTTTTTCGTGCCTACCTACTTATTTTTCCTTCTTCCTTCTTCACTTTTGAATGAAAAACGGGCGTTGGTAAATGATGGTATGATTTTTCGTAGCCAAATATTTAAAATAGCTTTTTACCTTACTATCAATCTTTATTTAATCCAAATTTCATACCTTATTTTACCAATGCCGAAAAGCGCTGTAATATTTATGGCAATCAAAAAGTTAACAACTATAGTCATTCTGAATAAGAATGGAACACTTTTTCAGCTAAAACCCCTTCACAGTAAGAAAACTTCGTCTCAATCTAAACCAGAATGACTATATTACTTTTGAGTATCTACACCTGTAACCTTTGTGGATCCTAAATATTTCCTTAGATAAGGTGAAAATACTTCATAAATTAATGTTAGTGGCTGGCCATGATGCCAAAATAGGTAATGTCGTCCCCAAAATGGTCCTGACTGGCCAAAAGCTAACTCTAATTCTCTAGAATGACCATAATAAATTCCCTGGACATCTCGATATAGTTCAGTCCGCAAACGAGCTAAACTAGCCCAGATAGGCAAAGACCGATTTTGCAAATACTCATCCACATGACTCGCTTCCCACCAGGAAGCAGCGTAAGCTAGTCTTTGTCCTGAAGTTGTTCTTAACCATACTTGCCGTCGCAGTCTAGGGCCAGGTACGGCATTGATTAAGTCTGGGGCATTATCGAGATTCATGCCAATGGGAGACATATCAATTACATCAACTTCTGTAGGTTCAGTTGTCAAAAGTTGTAAGTGACGAGTGGGAGAGCCATCTCCAAGTAGTAATATTTGCCATGCAGGTGAAAGTTGAGAGTGAGGTAGACCTTGGCGAACTGCTTCTTCTCCTCCTTGCCATAACGGATCTAGAGAGTACCAAGGTTTGGGTTGTATAATAGGAATTTTGGGTGAAATAGCAGTCATTTTTTTTTCTTCACAAAACTTAACTTAGTTATTCCGATCATAGCGTCCCGACTCAATTCTTTCTACTAGCGTCGCTACGCGGAAGTCAAAAGTTAAAAGTCAAAAGTTAAAAGTTAAAAGTATTGATTTGTAATTGTTCCCGCGATTTTGTAACTGGTCAGTTATTTCCGCCATCCTGCACTAGCATCAAAATCAGGGCTATTTAATTCGGGTTTGTTGAAAAAGTCTTATAGGTAAGGGTAGGAGACAGGAGACAACCCACCCCTCGCCCCTCCCCCTCCCAGGAGTGGAACAGGAGAAATGGGAATTATAGAGGAGGTAGGAGGAAAAATAATCAAGGGGTTATTCTGCGCAACTATGGGCCTAAAATGCTAATTTTTTGAACCATTACCGAATAATTAACTAATTAATAATTAAATAATTCGCGCCTTGAAGCCTCCCCTTTTAAGGGGAAAAAAAGCGGTTGAGGGATGGCGAGGTCCCCTCGCCATATCCAATCAACCAAGACAGCGGTCGTTTGCGGAGCAGTCCGTTAGGATGGGATGGCGTTTGCTATCGCAAAGCTGCGCTAACAGCGGAGCGGCTCTGATAAGAGCGGGTCTCCTCGCCATATCCAATCGACCAAGAGAAGAAACAATATTTCCTTATATTCAATTCCGTAGCGGTTAAAACCCGAGGTAATTATCAATTATCCATTATCAATTATCCATTAATGAAGACCTAAAAGCTTGGATTTTTTTTAACTGAAACTCGTAAACTAAAAGCAATAGCTGAAGTCCACAGTTCCGACCATAGGAGGCTGTCTGACGGCTGTTTGGGCAGCATTCCGGAGGAAATGCTTACCATATAAACATATACTGTATAACCGGATTCTATATAATCTATAAATAATCAAAATCATGAATAAAAAACAACCATCATCCTTATGGAAATCAATGACTAACAAGGCATCAATAGTTGGAGAAAATATTGGTAAAAAAGTATCTAAAGCCGGAAAATCAATCGGTGAAAAAGCTTCCGAAACTGCTAAAAGTAAAGCTTCAGAAATGGAAGAAATTATCAATAATAAGACATCAAATATTGGTAAATATTTTAGAGAAACTGTTAAAGAATCTGCTTTTGGAACACAGCAAACTAATTCTGAATTATCACCAGAAATAGAAAATGATTTAGAACAAGAAGAAATATATCATATCTTTGTTGCTTATCAGGTTGCTAGTCAGGGAGGTACTCAAAAAGTAACCCTCAAATCAGGTAAAAGCTATAACGTGAGAATTCGTCCGAATAGTAGTGAAGGTTCTACTTTACGATTAAAAAAATGCGGTTTACAAGGAAATGATGCCTTTCTAGTTTTACATACTTTTTATAATCCCGAATTAAACCTAGACCGTCGGATGAATAATTTGGTAGTTCATGCATCAATTTATGAAAGGAGCAAGACTAGATGTTTAGAAGCTTATAACAGAATTAATGCTGGTTTATATGTTTATGATTTAGCAGCACTCAATCTATTAGATTTTTTTGTTAACTCTTCAAATATAGATTCCTTGATTGGTTTACGCTATACTATTGCCAGTGAAAATTCGCGGTGGATAGGTATTGATAAAAGTTTGGAAGAAATTTTAGAGTTTGCTAATTTAAGCGATGTTAAAAAGTATCAAATCAAGAGTATTTATCAATATATTAAAGCAGGAGATCCTTTGCCTAAATTAGATGATTTTCAACAATTAAATGCAATTATTTTTAATTCAACAATCTCCTCTGAACTGAAAGATAAATATTTATTGGCAAGTGCGACATCAACTGGGTTAAGAATAGATATGTTAATTGTAGATTTGATTTACAATAGCTCAGAAATAAATGATAATCAGCGTCGGAAGTATTTATCGTTATATCAACAGATTAAAGAAGGTGCAAAAGTCGCAGATAATGTAATTTCAGAAAGTTTAGACGCGATAATTATTCAGGCAGAAATTCCGAGAATATGCAAGATTGTATATAAACTTCTAAGAGAAAGATATTTTGAAATAGAAATAGAAAGGCTAGACCGGGAAGAATTTTATTTAGTTTTGAGCAAATTCAAGAAAGTACAACAATTTGTCAAACAGGCAGAAAATAAAACAAAAACTACCAATAGTTTCGGGAATATTGCCATTCAGAAAGGAATGTTAATCGAGGAAGCAGATGATGCAGTAGTTAGTGGTGGTGTTGGAGTATTAGCAGGAGTAAAAGTATTAAAAGGAGGAGAAGCTTTAATTGGGGCCGTGGGTTTAGTAGCGATCGCTTCAACTTTAGAAATGAGTATTCAGGAGAAAATTAAATTAGGAATTACTGAGGAGGGAAATTTTTCTGGAGCGGTTGCTTATAGTGGAATAATGAATGCTATTAATCAAGTTAGTTGGGTAATTGGCGATGGTGGAGAAAGAAAATTAGAGCAGAAATTAGACATTTTCGGAATGTTCAAAGGTAGTCAGGATAGAAAGCAAATTTTGCAAGAATTGGAAACTAAATTGTATAGTTAAAATCCATAATATTTTATTGATTAAAAGTAAGCATTCTGTTCTTAGTTAGTAGTCAGCTATCAGCAATTAATAATTGATAATTACTACTAAAGTTAAGGAAGGGCACTTTGGTAGTAAATTTTAGTTCTATTAAATTCTCGAAATTGTATTTAATATCTACAAAATATACTTGATAATTCAGAGTTTTTTTTGACAATATGTGACTTGGTTAGTAAACCCCGACAGTTTAGTTTGATAAATATGATGATTCAAATTAGACGCTATAACCGTAATTTTTCGCTTTTATTTGATTTATACTTCGACTATTGTATTCTGAGAATACCAAACCAATTGAATGAATATGTCAGAATCGAGAAAGCCACAATATCCTGTTATTTCTTATAATCATATTCTTTCTGAACTATCTGTTAATAGGAAAGACCCGTGTGAAGTTATTCGTGAATTAATTTCTAATTCTTATGATGCCAATGCTTCTCAAATTAAAATATACCCACTTTTGCAAGAAAAAGGATTTATATTTTTTGATAATGGCATTGGTTTAAGTGAAACAGAAGAAATTAATGGTATTACTCCTTATGTAGATTTTTTCTCAATAGGAAAATCCACAAAAATTCAAGGAGAGTCTATAGGGTATAAATGTCAAGGTTCTAAACTTTGTTTTGCATCTAAAAAAATTACTATTATTACTAAATGTTCAGATGAACTTTGGTGGCGATACATATCAATAGATAATCCACAAAAAAATATTAATGAGTTATTTGATATTT
Organism: Okeania sp.; assembly: GCF_983059655.1. Taxonomy (NCBI): domain Bacteria; kingdom Bacillati; phylum Cyanobacteriota; class Cyanophyceae; order Oscillatoriales; family Microcoleaceae; genus Okeania; species Okeania sp. The sequence goes on along the minus strand of NZ_CEZPJD010000167.1, from coordinate 200 downwards.
CTTCTCAGTTTGAGCATCAACCTTGGGATAGTCTAAGTGAACTTTTTCCCACAGCAAAAGCTCAAACAAAAAATATACTTAATAAATTAAATCAAGATTTTTTTACTACTCAATTTAATTATCAAGGAACAATGATTATTGTTGAGGGATTAGATGTTCAAGACTTGTCAAGTTTTTATTCTTAAAATGAATATGGAAAA
>NZ_CEZPJD010000166.1:0-12333 GCF_983059655.1 Okeania sp. | reverse complement strand
TGGGAGTCGAGTAGGAGTTGTTGGAGTTGTTGGCGATCGCCTAAGTCGTGATAAACATGGTCAATTTCCCACCCCCAAGTTGTTTTGTCTGGGGCAGTTTCAAACAGGGGGTTTGTATATGAATAGACAATAATTTTCACAGGTTATCTTACCGAAAAATTCAGGTATAAAGCCTCTCCATTCATGGAGAAAAAAGCGGTCTAGAGATGGCGTTTTGCTCCACAAAATATAAAGCGGAGTGGCTCTGATAAGAGCAGGTTTCGGAGCCATATCTATCAGAGCAAGAGAAGAAAAAAATCCTTTTATCTAATCCTCTTAAATTTATAAGAAGAGGTAATTCTAAATTCTTAATTTTTAGATTCTAAATTCCTGAATGTTGACTTAATTCTATAATATTACCATCTGGGTCTTGGGTAAATAATGCAGCTCTGCCGGAAGCGCTCATTTGAATTTGGCAATTATTTGCTAGTAGTTGTGTTTTGGCAGCATCTAAGTCAGAGACAGCAAAGGCCAAGTGTCTATTTCTCCCTAATTTTTCTAAATTAACTAGATCTGGGATTATTTCTGAGGATACTATTAGATGTATTTGGAAGTTGCCTACTTGATACCAAGTACCAGGAAAATTGCGGGAGCGTTCGGCTTTTGGGAGTTTGAGAATTTGACCATAGAAATGTTCGGCTTTTTCGAGGTCTGAAACTAACAGAGCTGTATGAAGGGGTTGAGTTATTTGCATAGTTTATATTATTAGTAAGTGGTTAGCTATTTATAAATTTTGGGCATTGCTGAATTAAGGTATGAAAGTAGGTTTATAGGGAACAGGGAACAGGGAACAGGGAACAGGGAACAGGGAACAGGGAACAGGGAACAGTTAATATTAACAAGTAGTTCAAACCATCCAAAATACAAAATCCAAAATATAAAATTATCAAATCATACCCAGAATCAGCAACGCCAAATTTTGATATATAAAGGACTAAATTTCCCAATTTTACAAAAAGTATATATCTTTATTTAGCAGATGTCTAGTAGATATCTCCAATAATAAAAAATCAAATCAATTATGGTACATAAATTATCAATTATTTCCCCTCCTGGGAGGGGTTAGAGGTGGGTCCCTACTCCCTACTCCCTACTCCCTCTTTTCTGGAGATGTCTAGTATATATTTATAATTATATCCACACTTCAATATTCAATCCTCCTATCTTTCCATCTCCCTATACCCCTATTTACTGCCATTCCCCTTGTAAAGTAAAAGCTGCCCAATACTCAGGATCAACCCATTCCTCTGAATTTAACATCTCAATTTGTGCTGCCCTCAATGCTGCTATTGGCTTCATCTTTTCTACTAACATTTTCTGATAAAATAAATTCATTAATTTAGCAGTTGCATCATCATTTACCTTCCACAAACTCACAATAACCCTTGGAGAACCAGCATACATAAATCCACGAGTCAACCCGACAATTCCTTCCCCTTTCACCTCTTCTCCCAAGCCAGTTTCACAAGCACTTAATACTACTAATTCTGCTGATAATTTCAAGTTAAATACATCCTGTAGATACAAAAAACCATTTTGTTGATTGCCATTTTGATCTACTAAAGACATGACAATTCCTGATAATTCTGGATCTGTTCCATTGAAGAAACCATGGGTAGCAAAATGGATAAATTTGTATTCACTTAATTCCTCGCTGGTTGCTTTTTCCCTACTGGCTGAAAAATCTATTGCATAAATACGTTGAGTTTCATCAGGCACCTGAGCAACTATGGCTTCTGCTTCTATTCTAGTATCTGGCAGTCGCTCCCAGTTAACACTACCTCCTCTGGCAGCTTTGGTCATTTGTTGGCCTCGTAACATAGATACTGTTTCGTCTGAGTTATTATTTTTAGCTATTCCCATAACGCGCTCGTCATCAATGCTAAAAACGGGATCGGCTAATATGGCAATGGTTTTGGGTACAGGTTGACGGTTAACGGTTTCATTGCGGGTTATCGCAATAGTAGAAGCTGAGGGTAGGTTGACTATTTCATGTTCGACTATAAGTGGTAGATTTTTCCCTGGTATCGATAATGTTGCAAAGGGAATATATTGTAATATGCCGTCACTCACTATTAGTAAGCGTTTATTTTCTAACTGTGGCGCTACAGGTTGCAAAATTATTTCACTGAGAGCGGTGGCAGAGTTGGACAAGTCTTGGGGACTCATTCTCAGGTGTGGTGCGGTGAGTAGATCGATAAATTGTTGTGCGGATGCTTCTATTTCTACTTGTGGGGGGAGTTCGTAGCTGGTGATGCTATTGTTGGTGACTACCCACAGATAACTACCTTCTTTACCTAAAGAATATTCTAGGAGTATGGTGTCGTCGTCGAGTACCTGTTGTTGAATTTGCTTGAGGTTGAGGGGTTGGGGATATTTGAGGGAGGCGTAGCGAGGACTGTTTTGTTTGATTTGGTTTTGCAGTTGTTTGTATTCTGTTTGTAGAGAGGCGAATTCTTGTTTGATTTTTTCTAGTTGTTGTGGGGTGTGGGGTTCGCTGACTAATTCTATGCGACGTTTTTCAGTGGCATCAAGTTTTTGGAGTATGTTTTGTTCTTCCTGTAATAATTTGGGATCTACTCCTTGACGAATATCGGCATTAGATTCCGTGAGGAGTTCGATGAGGGTGCGGGCAAGACTGCGTTCGCTGACATGAAGTGCTTTGGCATCGTAACCTTCCTGGGGGTTTTGTTTGTGCAACTCCATTAATAAATCAATGTAGAATTTATAGTAACTTTGCACAGTCGAGAAATAAGAGGCACGGAGTTCGGCACTGTCAACTTTGGTACGCAGTTGTTCGAGAATCTTATAGCGCTTTTCACATGGATAGACTACAGTTAGTATGGGCAACCCAAAAGCATTTTTCTACCCCCTACTTGGGTAATATTAATAGAGGAAAACTAACATTTAATAATATCAGACTATTAACGCTGAGAATAGATAACCATTGCATTTGATAAATCATAGATTGGTAGATTTTCTGAAGATGAGAATTAAGATTAATATTCTTAAATTTTTGCTGAAACATAAACATAATCTTACTTTATGCTAAAGTTTTATTTGAATTTTATCGGAAAATCAAATGGATTGGCAAACCTCTATCTTACATTTAACAAATATTTTATTATTAACAACTACTACCTTTCTATTAGCAGGGAATACTAAATACAAACCTCAAACAGATTTAGAAGGATTACCTACTACTAAAGCCGATAAAAGTCGTAACCCTAAAAAGTGTCCCCAAGACAATGATTATCCTAATGCTTTATCTTTAACTGCTTTGATGCCAAACCCAGAAATAGATACAAATTCTCTACAATTAACAGTAGCAGAATCTCTTCAACTTTTTATGTATATTCCTCCTACTTCAGCAGAGTTAATGCAGATATTTGTTAAAGGGGAAAATGGTACAGATGTTTACCGTACCCAAGCGATTAATATTCCTGGTAAATCTGGTGTAATAGCTATTAGTATTCCAGAGACAGAAGCCAAGCTAGAAATTGGTAAAAATTATCGCTGGCTTGTCACAATTATTTGTAACCCCAAGAAAAGAAGAGATGATTTAGTTGTTAGTGGTTTGCTCAGAAAAGTTGAAGCTAATTCTAATCTTACCAGTCAACTAAAAAATGCTGAAAAAACTGAATATCCAAATCTATATGCTAGTAATGGAATTTGGTTAGATGCTGTGAAAAGTTTAGCTGAATTACGTTATGCTGAACCCGATAATTTAGACTTAGTAACAGAGAGAGTAGCATATATTTACCTAACAAAACAATCAGGACTTAAGTACGAGGCACGAAAAAGTAGTGTTTGAGATTGCTTTCCGTCGGAAATTCACCCTTACGACTCTTAACTTCCGTGTAGCGTCACTAATATTATTAAAAATATCTAAAGTTTTTTAGACAAAAGATTGCTAAGAGGTAGAAAGGTTATATTCACAACAAAGTGAGGAAAAAGTTTATGGTAACAGCTACAAGACCAGAACAACAAGTTAAAATCGGCCCCACCAAACTATTAATCAATAACGAGTGGGTAGAAAGTGCTTCCGGCAAACGCTTTGAAACAATTAATCCGGCAACAGGAGAAGTTATTTGTGACGTTGCCGAAGCAGATGCGCCAGATGTAGATAAGGCTGTAAGTGTAGCCCGGAAAGCATTTACCAGTGGCGACTGGCCGAAAATGTCTGCTACCCAACGAGGTGAACTCCTCTACAAATTAGCAGATTTGATGGAACAAAATATAGAAGAGTTGGCGAGACTAGAAACCCTAGATAATGGAAAACCACTCAAAGACTCTCTCAATGCAGACTTACGTTTAGCGATCGCCTGTTATCGCTATTATGCTGGCTGGGCTGACAAAGTTCAAGGCAAAACCATTCCTATCAATGGCTCCTACTTCTGCTACACCCGCCACGAACCAGTAGGAGTAGTCGGTCAAATCATTCCCTGGAACTTTCCATTATTAATGCAAGCATGGAAACTTGCCCCAGCCCTAGCAACAGGTAATACATTAGTAATGAAAACAGCCGAACAAACACCATTATCAGCCTTCCGAGTCGGCGAGTTGGCGATCGAAGCTGGTTTTCCTCCTGGTGTAATAAATATTTTGTCCGGTTATGGCCCAACTGCTGGTGCTGCCATTTCCCACCATCACGATATTGATAAAGTTGCCTTCACTGGTTCCACAGAAGTAGGCCATTTAATCATGGAAGCTGCTGCTAAGAGCAACTTAAAGCGGGTGACTTTAGAACTTGGTGGCAAGAGTCCTAATATTGTGTTTGCTGATGCAGATATGGATGCTGCTATTGAAGGAGCACATTTTGGTTTATTCTTTAACCAAGGTCAATGTTGCAATGCGGGTTCTCGTTTATTTGTAGAAGAGAAATGTTATGACGAGTTTGTTGCCAAAAGTGTGGAACGGGCAAAACGTCGGCTGGTGGGCGACCCGTTTGCAGATAATACTGAACAGGGGCCTCAGGTAGATGAGGAACAGTTTAATAAAGTGATGGGTTATATTGAATCTGGTCAACGGGATGGTGCCCAGATGTTATGTGGTGGAGCAAGAGTTGGCGATCGCGGTTATTTTATTGAACCTACTGTATTTGCTGACGTGCAAGATGAGATGAAGATTGCCAGAGAAGAGATTTTTGGTCCGGTGATGAGCATCATTAAGTTTAAGGATATTGATGAACTGGTGCAAAGGGCAAATGATACAATATATGGTTTAGCTGCTGGAGTCTGGACACGAGATGTAGGTAAAGCTCATGCTGTGGCTCATGCTGTTCGTGCTGGTACAGTTTGGATAAATTGTTATCATGTGTTTGATGCTGCTGCACCGTTTGGTGGTTTTAAGCAGTCTGGTATTGGTCGGGAGTTAGGTGAGTATGGTTTACAGCAGTATACAGAGACAAAGACTGTGACTGTGAAGATGTAGTTGACAGTAACTGACTTTATCGGAAAAGTTTGTAGGGGTGAACGGCCGTTTGCCCCTACATTTTTGCTGTTACCATATTTGAGAATGTCAGCTAGTTATTGTAATTGTAGCAATAGTGACCACCATATCCTAATCAAGTACCATCGTAACCAGGATGCTTGACAAACTTTGCCCAAATGGTGAGTGTGGTTTTTCCAGGATTTGTCACGATCTGTAGTTGTTATTGAGGAATTTAAACTTACTTGACTTTCTATTTCTTCATTAGTGCTTCGGGTTCCACAACGTACAGTATCATTAGACGGATCTAGTTGAGCTAATTCACAAGTTAGCAACATAACAGATAATAAAGAAGTTGCTAACAACTTTTTCTTAATATCTATATTCTTCATATCTTTATTCTTCATCTTTGGGTCTCCATATTACTTTTATTAGAGATTGCGATTCAACTAATTGTTAAGTTGAACCTCAAGCGATCGCCTTTACGACTTTGCTTGTTATCTCTACTGTAAGAGAATCATTTAGTTTTAATGGTGAGAAAATGTGAGGAGTTAGAGTTAGTTTTAGTTAGCTGCTGAAAAAGTTAGAAAAAGTTAGGAATTTGATGAAAAGCTGGCATTTGATAGTAGAAGAAAATATAATAATGTTGTTGCCAATAAATTACGGTGAACAAATAAAATGAACCCAGAAACAGCTTTTGAATTTGTCAATGATAAATATTTTAGCCAAAAAGGAAAAACTTTGAATAGTTTGCCAAAAAATATTTTTTGCCTTGCTTGGGAAGGTAAAAAGTATGCAGAAATCTCGGCGAAAACAAAATTTGATGAAGGATATATCAAACAGAAAGCATCTGAATTATGGAAAATACTGGGAAATTTATTCGGAAAAGAAGTCTCTAAGAGTAATTTTAAATCAGTTGTAGAAACTGCAATCAAACAAGAGAGAGATCGCCACGACTTCCAGTTACCTCAACAGATGAGAGAATGGTTTGAAATCCTTGGCTATGAATTTAGTGAAAGCTACAACATTGAGGGTAAAACCAACGGCAAAAGATTTTTTGAATGGATTATCAAAATCCAATATCGTCGCAGATATGATCGTGTCTTGGTTAGAGGAGTCGAAGGTGAGGCAGAAACTTGCGACTACAATGCTTTGTGTCAGTCCGTGACAACTGAAAGAACTGATGAAGGTTGGCTGGTAGCAGTTCGTCGAGTTAGTAAGGCTGCTCGCGATGAAGTCGAAAAGCAGGAAAAACAAAAGTTATTTTGTTACACCTTCGACGAACTTATAGATCAAGATGCCGACTTCACTGGTTATTGTCAGTGGTTGGAGGAACAAGTTAAGCAGCGGGGTATGGATGTAAAATATGTACCCCTCGCCTGTAGCAAGGCAGAAGTTGACCCCAATACTAAACAAAAAATAAGAGTCAGTCACTACGATGAAGACGATGGCTGGATAGACGGTTATGTTGCTCGATGGCTGGACGATACAGCAAAAAAACATCTTTCCATTTTGGGCGAGTTTGGTACTGGCAAAACTTGGTTTGTCTTCCACTATGCCTGGGAACAGTTGCAGCGCTATTTGCGTGCTAAAGAGCAAGGAGTCGAACGTCCGCGCCTACCTCTAGTTATCCTGTTGCGGGACTATGCCAAGGCGGTTAATATGGAGTCCTTATTTTCCGATTTCTTTTTCCGGCAGCATAAAATTCCCCTAAGCGGTAGTTATCCAGCTTTTGAATGGCTCAACCGCATGGGCAAGTTGTTGGTGATTTTTGATGGTTTTGACGAGATGGCAGCTAAGGTAGATCGGCAAAAGATGATTGATAATTTTTGGAAGTTAGCGCAAACAGCTGTACAAGGATCGAAGGTGATTCTCACTTGTCGCACGGAGCATTTCCCAGAAGCTAAGGAAGGTCGCGCTTTACTAAATGCAGAGTTGCAAACTTCTTTGGATAAGTTGAAGTTGACTGGAGACCCCCCCCAGTTTGAAGTGTTGGAACTGAAGAAATTTAACAACGACCAAATTCGTAAGGTGCTTTCGTTTCAGACTGAACCAGAGATAGTAGAAAAAGTGATGGATAACTCTCAATTATTAGATTTAGCCCGCCGTCCAGTAATGAGCGAGTTAATGTTGAAGGCGCTACCAGAGATTGAAGCAGGGAAGCCAATAGATTTAGCTAGGATTTATCTCTATGCCGTCAAACGCAAGATGGAAAAAGACATTGAGCAAGAGCGTACTTTTACTTCTCTGGCCGATAAGCTCTATTTTCTCTGCGAACTGTCTTGGGAAATGTTATCTAACGATAAGATGAGTCTCAACTATCGGGAATTTCCCGACCGTATTCGTCGCTTGTTTGAGCCTGTGGTGCAAGAACAAAAAGATTTAGACCACTGGCATTACGACATGATGGGGCAGACAATGTTGATTAGAAATGAGGATGGAGATTACAGTCCGGCGCATCGTTCGTTGTTAGAGTTTCTTGTTGCCTATAAATTTGCTGCGGAGTTGGGGCTGTTGCCTGAAGATTTTATGAAAGTCGCAGCAGCGCGGTCTCATATCAACAGGGAGGCAAGTACCCAGGAATACACATGGTCTAATTATTTCCAGCGGGAAGTGGATACTCAGGGGGAGGTGACTTCTGTTGCGCCTCTAAAAACTTTTTCTACAGAATCTCTGGAACATTTGCGTTCTACTTTTGGAAAAATGTCTTTGGCAAAGGCAGTTTTGGATTTGTTGTTGCCTATGCTTTCTGAGGATACAACGAAAGCGCAAACTTGCCAGAAGTTATTGGAAGTTGTGGAAGCGACGCGAGGGAAAACTCCTGACGAGGTTAGTTATGTGGGAGGCAATGCGATGACACTGTTGGTGAAAACAAATCTTACTGCTTTGGAAGGTTGCGACTTGAGTCACTCTGTCATTTTAGGGGCTGATTTTACTGGTGCGAGTTTGCAGGATATCAATTTGACTGGGGCAAATTTAACTGACTGTGCTTTTATGGAGTCTGTGAATACAGTTAGTTCTTTAGCCTTTACTCCCGATAATAAACTCTTGGCAACGGGGGATAAATCTGGCAAAATTTATTTGTGGCAAGTTGCAGATGGTAAAAAGCTTTTGACTTGGGAAGGTCATACCAACATAGTCAGAACCATGAAATTTACTGCTGACGGTCAAACTCTAGTTAGCATTGGTGTTGACAAAACAGTAAAATTTTGGAACTTGGCAAGCAGTAAATGTTTGAAAAGTGTACTAATAGATTCTCAATTCGTAACAGCTACTGCCTTGAGTCCAAATATGCAACTCTTAGCTACTGGTAGTTTAGATGGCACAATCCAATTATGGAATCTCAGTGATGGCAAACATCTAGCCACCTTAGCAGGATACGCATTATGGAATCTCAGTGATGACGAACATCTAGCTATCTTACAAAGATACACACAATGGCACACAAGTCGGATAAACGAATTAGTATTTAGTCCAAGTGGTGAAACTTTAGCAACTGCTAGCGAAGATAAAAATATCAAACTATGGAGTATTAATAATGGTGAATGTTTAGCCACTTTATCAGGACATGAAGAAGCAGTCAACTGTATTGCTTTTAGACCTGATGGTAAAGTTTTGGCAAGTTATAGTGATGACCTTACCATTAAACTATGGGATCTTAGAGATATCACAAAGATTTCTCTGGCTGCTACTATTCCTGGTGATGATAATGCAGTTATAAAACCAGTTTCTTCTGCTCGAAGGCTACTTTTCCCTGAAGGGCTAGTTTTTTCCCCAGATGGAAAAACGCTTGCCAGTGCAAGTGCCTATCATACTGTTAAATTGTGGGATGTTAGCTATAGCGATCGCCCACAAAGGCTGAAAATTCCACAGAAACATACCTTTTGCTTGTATCCATGTGCTTTTAGTCCAGATGGCAAGATTTTAGCCAGTAGTGCTATTGATAGAAAAGTAAATTTCTGGAATATTGAAAATATTGATAATCTCAGACTCCAAAATATTTTGGAAGATTCCGATAATTGGACTCATGCCATCGCTTTTAGCCCAGATGGCAATACTCTAGCTAGTGGTAGCGATGATTCTATTGTGAGACTTTGGAATACAAAAAACGGGAAAGTAGTAGCAAATTTACAGAGAGATCGGACGCCTTTGCAATTAGTTGCTTTTAACCCTGATGGTCAAACTCTTGTGAGTGGACATTTTGCTTTGATAGGTAAGTTATGGAATATGATGACCAGTGAATCTTCGGAAGGTTTTGCTGGATCATCTGAAGTATTTTCTGTTACTTTTACTCCTGACAATAGCTTATTAATTATTCATGGAGGTTATCGCTCTGTGAAGTTGTGGTATGTCTGGCAAGAGGAGCAAGATAAGACTTTACCAAGCAACTATATCTCAAAAGTTTATGCAATTGCCATTAGTCCTGATCGTCAGAAAATAGCTGCTGGCGGATTGGAACCTGTTGTTGAATTGTGGGATATTGAGACAGGTAACAATCTAAGCAGTTTCCAAGGACATCAAGCAGAGATCAGAGCAGTTACCTTCAGTCCAGATGGTAAGCTCTTAGCAACTAGCAGCAATGACACAACAGTTCGCTTGTGGGATATTAGCACTCAAGAATGCCTCGCAGTTTTTGAAGGTCAACAATTATGGAATTGTTCAGTTGCCTTCAGTCCAGACGGTCAACTTTTAGCGCATGGAGGAGAAAACAACACCGTGCGGTTGTGGAACATTAACACCCACCAACCCTACGCTACCTTGAGCGGACATGAGAGTTGGGTATTAGCAGTAGCATTCCATCCCGACGGTGAAATTCTTGCCAGCAGTAGCGCTGACGAAACAATTAAACTCTGGAATATCAAAACAGGAGAGTGCATTAAAACCCTGAGAGTACCCAGACCTTATGAAAACGCTAACATTACCGGAGTCACAGGATTAAGCAACGCCCAAAAAGCCAGCCTTAAAGCATTGGGAGCGGTGGAATATTAGAATCTATGAGAGAGGTAACAGACTGTAGGGACGAATGGCCATTCTCCTGACAAGATTTTTCCTTCTTCCTTCTGCTCTAACAGGAGCGATCGCATACCCTTAACCCAAAGTTATTGCTTGCTGGCAAATCTGCTAAAATACAAATCAACCTATCATCATATAATCTAGAAGAAATATGTCGGATGTCACCATCAAAGACTTAGAAATAGTACAAACGCTATTCAACGAAGCTGGCTTAGATTATCAATTAGAATTAGAAGGTGGAAAAATATCAGTTATGGGGCCATCAGATATTGTTTCGAGCGAAGTAGGTATTCTGTTTAGTCGTTTACTAGGAAATTGGGTTTACCCCCGTCGTCTGGGGCGAGTATTTGACTCTGCTGGTGGTTTTATCTTACCCGATAGCAACCTCAAAGCACCAGATGTATCTTTTGTCAAAGCTGATCGCTTGCGACGCAGTATCCGCTATTTTGCAGAAATGGTACCCGATCTAGCAGTGGAAATCAAATCTCAAAGTGACCGACTCCCCCCTCTAAAAAAGAAACTCCTAAAATATATTGAATTGGGAGTGCAAGTCGCAATATTAATCGATCCTGATGAAGAAACAGTAATAATTTATCGCCCCACAGGAGAACCCATTGAACTTACCGAGGATGATATATTGAGCATTCCCGAACTATTCCCTGGTTGGGAAATATCAATTTCCGAACTTTGGCCGCCCGTCTTTGATGAAGAAGAATAAGTGAAGCAATATCGCTCCTTTTTACCACATAGAATCTATGTTTGAAAAAAAGAGCGATCGCATACCCTTAACCCAAAGTTATTGCTTGCTGGCAAATCTGCTAAAATACAAATCAACCTATCATCATATAATCTAGAAGAAATATGTCGGATGTCACCATCAAAGACTTAGAAATAGTACAAACGCTATTCAACGAAGCTGGTTTAGATTATCAATTAGAATTAGAAGATGGAAAAATATCAGTTATGGGGCCATCAGATATCGTTTCGAGCGAAGTAGGAGTTCGTTTAAGCGCCTCTCTTTATGCCTGGATAAACCCCCGTCGTCTGGGGCGAGTATTTGAATCCGCAGGTGGTTTTATCTTACCTGATAGGAACCTCAAAGCACCAGACGTATCTTTTATCAAAGCCGATCGCTTGCCACGAAGCATCCGCTATTTTGCAGAAATGGTACCCGATCTAGCAGTAGAAATCAAGTCTCAAAGCGATCGACTCCCACCTCTAAAAAAGAAACTCCTAAAATATATTGAATTGGGGGTGCAAGTCGCAATATTAATCGATCCTGATGAAGAAACAGTAATAATTTATCGCCCCACAGGAGAACCCATTGAACTTACCGAGGATGATATATTGAGCATTCCCGAACTATTCCCTGGTTGGGAAATATCAATTTCCGAACTTTGGCCGCCCGTCTTTGATGAGGAAGAATAGATGAAGCAATATCGCTCCTTTTTACCACATATAATCCATGTTTGAAAAAAGAGCGATCACTTGTTTATAAAAAATAGAAATCATCAACAATCTCAAACTATTTTGCCTTTGCCACATTCATAATATCATCTATTACTTAACCAGATTCCTCTATAGAACCCATTTGAGATCTATATAATTATGGTAGTCAAGTCTTTTCGTACATCAATGAGTGAAGAAAAATCTGAAAAAGGAGTGTTGAATTTTTTGTATTATCTATCCCTACATCTTACCTCTTCCTTTTTTCCTCTTAATCTCCTGTCTCCTGTCTCCTGTCTCCTGACTCCTAGCTAAAAAAAATTGATATTTATCAAGATACGATCAGGGGTTCTATATTTACTAATATCATTTGATTTGCTTGTTTGACCTAATAGGTTCACTATA
>NZ_CEZPJD010000165.1:0-12411 GCF_983059655.1 Okeania sp. | reverse complement strand
GAAAGTCTGGAAGATTTGACGGAGAAAACTGGGAAGCGACGTAAGACTTACGTGGTATCTGATGAAGATTTGGAATGGCGGGTTTACGATCTGTTTGGTTATGGCAGTCTGACGGCGGAGGTTGTGGAATATTTGATGGCGTTGTTGGTGAAAAGTGAGGTTGAGTTGGTGGTGTTGTTTGAGCGGTTGTGTGAATTTTATTGGAATTGGAGTGATGGGAAGTTTATTGAGGCGACGGAGGAAACTTTACCTCAGAAAAAGGCGAGGCAGTTGCAGCAGTGGGGTATTGAGTCTGGGCAACGTCGGGTGGATATTTATACGGGCTTGAATGTGATGATTTTGTTGTTTGAGTTGCATCGTTATGGGCAGTCTCAGGAGGAGTTGCGGGAGGAGTTGCATTTTTATCCTTGTGGTCAACCTGATAGTGAAGATTTTGATCCAACAAGACTGCTGAGGATTATTGGTTATAGCCAATGTTTTGAGAGTGGTGCTTTTGTAGAAATAGTAGGTAAGTTTCTTAGTCGTACCTACCTCAGTCGTACCTACCTCAGTCGTGCCGACCTCAGTCGTGCCGACCTCAGTGTTGCCAACCTCAGTCGTACCTACCTCAGTCGTACCTACCTCAGTGTTGCCAACCTCAGTAATGCCGACCTCAGTAATGCCGACCTCAGTGATGCCGACCTCAGTGATGCCAACCTCAGTGGTGCTAACCTCAGTGGTGCTAACCTCAATGGTGCTAACCTCAGTGATACTGGCCTCAGAAGTGCCGACCTCAGCGGTGCCAACCTCAGAAGTGCCAACCTCAGTGGTGCCGACTTGAGTGGTGCCGACTTGAGTGGTGCTGACTTGAGTGGTGCTGACTTGAGCGATACTGACCTCTTTGATGCTGACCTCAGCGGTGCCTACCTCAGTAATGCCAACCTCTTTGTTGCCGATCTCGGTGATGCTAACCTCAGAAGTGCCGACCTCAGAGGTGTCTACCTTGGTGATGCTAACCTCAGTGGCACCGACCTCAGCAATATCACATGGGATCAGTATACTAAATGGTCAAATGCTATCGGTTTACATGAAGCAAGAGGAGTTCCAGAAGACCTACAACAAAATCCTGAATTTGCCGCAGCAGTTGCTCAGTCAGAAGCAGCAAGTTTGTAGGTTGGGTTGACGAAAGGAAACCCAACACCAATGTGTATCTGTTGCGTTGCCCGAAAGTCTTGTCTTAGGAGATTTTTCCATGAACAATTTTCGTAAGAAGACGTTAAGGAAACCTAACAATACGCTGGCATCTGTTGGGTTTCGCCAGCTCAACCCAACCTACGTTATAAGCTCTAATTATCCATTATCCATTAATGAACCCATTTTTAACCAGCCAAATACTTGATCGACGGTGAGAGTTAATTCTAAATCAGGAAAGACTGGAAGGACTCGATCGCTTCTACACAACACAGGTTGTTTTTGGTGTCGTAAGCACAAAATGCTGAGGTCATCTGGGTCAACAAACCACCCTAGATGACTTCCATGCTCTAGACAATGGAGAATATTACCTATCACCTTATTTGGTCTTTGTTCAGGAGACAGAATTTCAATCGTCCAATCTGGCGGTAGGTCAAAATTGTCTGGAACCTCACCCTCTGGTGTAAACGGGATACGATCCCACCGAAAGACCGCCACATCGGGAACAATCGATCGCCCGCCAAAACTACATCTCAATTCTGGGAAAGCATAGGCAATCTTTTGTTCCTCTGCAACTTGATTGATAGTGGCACAGAGTTTTGCTTGCAAGCGGCTATGTCGTCCCTTTGGCATAGGTTTTTGAATAATTTTTCCATTAATGTATTCACTTGCTGGTTTCGTTTCTGGCAGTTGCAGAAATTCTTGTAACGTTATTAAAGCCGAATATTCTTTTAAAGGCATAATCAAGTTTAGGAGTGATAAGTCTCATGATTAGGGAATAGAGTTAGAATAATTTCTGCTAATATTATAGCAGAAGATTTAAGGGAATAAAAATTATGTCAGAACTACAAGAATTAAGGAAAAAAGCTCTGAATTTATCAGTAAGCGATCGCCTGTTATTACTCCAGGCCATTACAAATTCTTTGAATAGAGAACTCCGCCCTCGCCCAGAGTTACCTCCTGATTTTGTAGACAGAATGATTGGGATAGGAAAAACAGATAGTCCAACTCCAAATGATGAGGAAGTTGAAGCTATGCTCGAAGAACGTTTAGTGGAAAAATATTTAAAATCCTGAGAAAAATACATATTATAATATTTAGATAAAAGCAACTTGAAGGAATAAAAATTATGTCAGAACTACAAGAATTAAGAAAAAAAGCTCTGAATTTATCAGTAAGCGATCGCCTGTTATTACTCCAGGCCATTACAAATTCTTTGAATAGAGAACTCCGCCCTCGCCCAGAGTTACCTCCTGATTTTGTAGACAGAATGATTGGGATAGGAAAAACAGATAGTCCAACTCCAAATGATGAGGAAGTTGAAGCTATGCTCGAAGAACGTTTAGTGGAGAAATATTTAAAATGAGAGTTTTAATAGACACTAATATTGTCTTAGATTTTGTATTGGAGAGAAAGGCATTTTTAAATGATGCTAATCTTCTATTTGAAGCTCTCAAAGTTCACGAAATCGAAGGATATGTCACAGCAACAACTTTAACTAACATTTTCTACATTGTCAGAAAACAAACTAAAAGTCTTGAACGAGCAAGAGAAGCAGTTGCTATGACATTAGCATTAATGGAAATTTGCAACGTTAATCGTAATATTTTAGAAACTGCTTTTGCTTCTAATTTGAGAGACTTTGAAGATGCAGTGCAATTAGCTTGTGCTTATGCTAAAAATGTTGATGCTATTATTACTCGCAATGCTGATGATTTTGTTGGTGCAAGTCTGCCTATTTTGTCAGTTCAACAGTTATTTGAACAGATGAATAATTCTTGAGTAATATTATATTCAGACAATAAAGTATTTGTTTGTAGTTGCGCTTCAGCACTGCTAGATATATTTGAGGCACTAAAGGGCAACTACGAGCTGTTATTGTAAGTGTTGGTAGTCCTAAATAGTAATAGTATGCAGGAACAAGGAATACCTGACACGGGAGCAAGATGCTCCCACTCTTATGCTTCGTCAAAAAAATAATGACAATGCACGACCATTACTTCAATCTTTCTTGCAAATGTTCCCCTACCCGCAAAGCATTAGCAATAATAGTCAATGCAGGAGTTACTGCCGAACTTGATGGGAAAAAACTACTATCCACAACATATAAATTATCCACATCATGGGTACGACAGTTAATATCCAAAACTGATGTTTTCGGGTCTTCCCCAAACCGACAAGTACCACATTGGTTTGCTACCACCTCAATGGGAACTTCCCCACGGGGATAAATACTGCCGCGCTTCAAAACAGCATTTCCCACCTCTTTGTCTACCAACTTCAATACATCCATCCAACGATGCACTAAGCGATCGTGTGCTTCCCAGTTGTTGGGAGTGTAATGGAAAAACAACTTATCCCCTTTTACTTCAACTCGGTTATTGGGGTCTGGTACTATTTCCGAATGCACCCACCAACCAATGGAACGTAATGCTAACTGCTTCAACCCAAAACCAGGCATTGCTTTTGCTAACACAGATAAAATTGGTGGAGACTCAGCAAAGGTAATATCTTGCAGCAGACCACCTGTATTTTCTATGTGACCCATGGGATAGGAAAAATTCTCATCTCCCCAATAAAAATCATTCACACTAACACTTCTGAGAAAGTTTCCAGAGTTAGGTTTGGGACTAGGTTGCACTACGGCAGTCATCAGATGTTTCATTAGGTTGCGACCCACTTGTCCAGAACTGTTTGCTAAACCATCTGGATGTTTTTCATTAGCAGAACGTAATAGTAATGCTGCTGAATTTACTGCTCCACAAGCAAGTACGACAATATCTCCAAAAAATAGAAATGATTGTTTACCAATTTCTACTTCTACTGCTTTAACTGTGTTACCGGATGAGTTGGTAAGTAAACAGACTACTTTTGCATTAGCTTTAATAGTAATGTTAGGAGAGTCGAGCAGTGGTGCAATACCGAATACTTCCGAGTCTCCAGTAGGGTCTTCCTCTTCGCGGGTAAGAGTTAATGGTAAAGTTTCTGGATGTAAACCTTGCCCGGCGATCGCATCGACAACTTTTTTAATTTCTGGATCGTGGTCAACTGCAGGATAAGGATATTCTGCACTGTGGTTAGGTTCGGTTGGGTCTTTGCTAACTTGACCGTGAACTTTATAAAGTTTTTCTGCTTCAGTGTAATATGGTTCAAAGTCTTTGTATTTGAGACACCATTCTGGAGAAATTCCTTCTTGATGTGTTACTGTTTCAAAGTCTTTTTCTCGCATCCTAATGAGAGCAGCACCATAGATTTTGGTATTGCCACCTACGGCATAATTTGTCTGAGGAGAAAAGGGTTCGCCTGCGTTATCATACCAATTTTCGGGGGCACGATAAAGTTCTTTTTTGAAGATATCAACATGAGCTTTATTTTGAATTTCTAGGGGCATAAAATCACCCCTTTCTAAGATGAGTATTTTTTTTCCAGTACTAGCAAGTTTCGAGGCTAATGTTCCTCCTCCTGCACCTGTACCGACAATAATCACATCATAATGTTGGTCGTCAATAATCATTTTATTCTTCCTTTTTAAGAAGTCAAAAGTCAAAAGTCAAAAGTAAGATTTGATAGTGCTACTTAGACATTTTCTGGCATAAAAAATGTGTCAAAGTGTGATACTATCAGCTTTTTATTCCTTCTATTGCCTGTTGCCTGTTGCCTGTTGCCTGCGCACAGCGCTATATTTCACTGCCAAATATAAATGAGGCCAAACAAAATAATCCAAATTACGTCAACAAAATGCCAAAATAAAGAAGTAGCATTGATGCCAAAGTGACCGTTATCATAGTTACCAGGAATGAAAGAGCGACCCAACATAATACCCTGTAACAAAATACCCGTCATAACGTGCAGACCGTGAAAACCAGTCAACAGATAGAAAGTTCCACCGAATACTCCCGTTGTGAAACCAAATTCTAGACTATTCCATTCAATTCCTTGACCCACTACAAAGTAAGTTCCCATTGCCATTGTGGCAAACAGTAATATACGAAACCATTTGAGGTCATTACGTTCTAAAGCTTTTTCAGCGAAATAGATAACAAAACTACTCGAAACCAGAATTACTGTATTAATAGCAGGTTCTCTAACTTCCAAACCAGAAACTCCTGCTGGCAACCAGTCGGTAGCACTTGTTTTGTAGATAATGTATCCGACAAAAAAACTCAAGAAAATTATGCTTTCTGAAAGTAGGAAAACGATAAACCCGAACATACTATTGCCTTCTTCATCGTGAGTATGTTCGGCAACTGCTGAATGCAAAGGTTCCTGTAGTTGTTCTGATGCGATCGAACTATCCATGTTTGAATTATCCTTTAATTTACTTACTGGTTTTATCCTTGTTATTCTCTGTCGTAGGTTGGGTTGAGGAATGTTAGCGCAGCTTATCTGTAAGATAAACCCAACATAGGCATATTACAGACAGATATTTTTGTTGGGTTGCGCTGTCGCTTAACCCAACCTACCACTGCAGGATGAACCTAACAGTTAGGTGGGTGCAGGTTGGGTTGAGTTTTGTTGGGTTGCGCTGTCGCTTAACCCAACCTACTACTACTGCAATAACTGATAACTGTTAACTGTTAACTGTTAACTGCATGATGTCCGTTTGGGTCATTAGAAGTCAAAGGTTCCGACTTACCATAACCGTATGGTTCCGCAATAATTATCGGAATTTCTTCAAAATTCTCCACATCTGGTGGGGAAGAAATCATCCATTCTAAACCGATCGCTCGCCAAGGGTTAGCAGGTGCTTCCTTACCTTGTATCCAGGAACTCACCATATTTAAAATAAACGGCAAAGTAGACATTCCTAATAAAAACGCCCCCAGACTTGCGACGATATTCCAGAATTCATACTCAGGCGCATAAGAAGCAACTCGGCGCAACATTCCCTGTAAACCTAATGGGTGCATAGGTAAAAAGTTGAGGTTAGTGCCGATAAATGCCAGCCAAAAATGCAACTGCCCTAAACCTTCATAATACATTTTCCCAGTCATTTTCGGGAACCAATGGTAAATGGCAGCATACATTCCCATGGTCACGGTGCCATAGAGAACATAGTGGAAGTGACCGACGACAAAATAGGTATTGTTAACGTGAATATCTACGGGAACAGCAGAAAGCATAATGCCAGTAATACCAGCAAACACAAACATGATCAACCCACCCAAAGCAAATAGCATGGGAGTAGTTAGCCTAATTTTTCCTCCCCAAATAGTTGCCACCCAAGCAAATACTTTAATTCCAGTGGGTACAGAAACGCACATAGTTGAAAGCATAAAAATCATCCGCATCCAGGGAGGAGTACCACTCGCATACATATGGTGTACCCAAACTAAACCACTTACCGCAGCGATGAGCATTGATGAAATTACTACCACTTTGTAACCGAATAGTGGTTTGCGACTGTAGACTGGGAATATTTCGGAAAAAATACCAAAAATAGGCAGAATAATCACATAAACTGCTGGATGGGAGTAAAACCAGAAAAAGTGCTGGAATAAAACCGGGTTTCCTCCATTGGCAGG
This sequence comes from Okeania sp., assembly GCF_983059655.1. Classification (NCBI taxonomy): domain Bacteria; kingdom Bacillati; phylum Cyanobacteriota; class Cyanophyceae; order Oscillatoriales; family Microcoleaceae; genus Okeania; species Okeania sp. The sequence continues at coordinate 5,716 of NZ_CEZPJD010000165.1, read as the reverse complement.
ATTAAAAAATCCAGTTCCCATCGTGATGTCAAATAGTAACATCGTTGCACCTGCTGTTAGCGCTGGCAGTCCGAACAATTGAATAATCTGAGCTGCAAATACTGTCCAAACAAAAGCTGGCATCCGGAAAAATGTCATGCCAGGTGCTCGCATTCTCACAATAGTTGTGACAAAATTAACTGCCCCCATAATAGAGGAAACACCAGAAATGGCAACGGCAAGTATCCATAGTACCTGACCGTTGATTAAATTACCCGTGGGATTTTGTATACTTACTGGAGGATATGCCCACCAACCTGATTGTGCGGGGCCACCGGGAACAAAGAAACTGGCGATCATCAGAACGCCAACTACTGGCACCATCCAAAATGCTGCTGCATTTAGACGAGGAAATGCCATGTCTCGTGCCCCGATCATTATGGGTACAAGATAGTTTGCTAAACCAACTAAAGATGGAAATGTCCACAGGAACAGCATGATCGTGCCATGCATGGTGAACATTCCGTTATAAATGGTGCGGTCTACGAGGTCTGATTCTGGTGTCATCAGTTCGCCGCGAATTACCATGGCGAATATTCCACCTACTAGGAAAAAGAGGAAAGAGGTAACTAGATATTGAATACCGATAACTTTGTGGTCGGTACTGAAGCTGAAGTATCGTCGCCAGTTAGGCGGTTGTTCATGTTCTGGTTTTTCTGTGACATCACTGATGCCATCGATGGTTATTTCTTTCATGGAGTAATTTTTTTCCCTTGAGTGTCTAGATATAAATTTCTGTAGGTTGGGTTAAGCGGAGCGCAACCCAACAAAACAAGTAAATAATTTTAGGTTTGCTTGCTTAAGTATAAGTTGGGTTCAAGGCGGGTGTCAGCCAACATAACGTCCATATGATGTTGGGTTTCTGTAAACTTCTACCCAACCTACCTTACTACTGATGCTGTCGATGGTTATTTCTTTCATGGAATAATTTTTTTCTCGATCTCTGCAAATAGTCTCGCTCCTGTAAATGTTAAATAATTGTCTGAAACTATTGTCCGATCAAAGTTTTTAGCCGTCCGAGTCTAACTTTTGACTTTTGACTTCTTAACTATGATAATTAACAACAGGAGGTGCAGCGGGTTTAACAGTAGGCCAACCTGCTTCCACTGGTGCTTTTAATTTTTCAATATATTCAGTGGTTGCCTGATTTGCTGCGGGAGACCTTTCGATATTTGCTGCTTCGGCCAGCCAGCTTTGATAATCTTGAGGAGATTCAACTACTACATCTGCTGTCATTGTGGCAAAATATGTACCGCTATATTGGGAGTCAGTGAGACTATATTTGCCTACGCGAATGGGAGTAAATTCAAAATTTATGGAATGGTTGGGAATAATGTCTTGCTTCAGTCGGAATGCTGGAATATAAAATCCATGCAGCACATCTTCTGAATTTAATGCTACCCGTACTCGCTTATTTGCTGGTAAGTGTAGTTCGGTGCTAGTAACGCCATTTTCTGGGTATTTAAATACCCAAGACCACTGTTTGGCAAAGACTTCGATTTCCTCTACAGGCTCAGTTACAGGTTTTAGTGGCTCTGCAATTGCTGATTCCATTTCTAATGGTGTATGCAGATGTACTAATTCCATCGGCCCCTGAATTCCCATTTGTTGGTAGATATTGTAGCTATAAGCAGCAATCCAAAATACAAGAAAAATAGGAATTGCTGTCCAGACAACTTCTAGGGTGATGTTGCCTTCAACATGAGGGCCGTCGCTGTAGTCATATTTGGCAGCGCGTTGGAAAAGAACTGAATACATCAGGGTTCCAGTTACCCCCAGAAAGATGAATGTACCGAGGGTGACGAGAAAGCTAAATAAGTCATCAATTAATATTGATTCTGCTGCTGCTTGGGGTGGCAGCCATGAATAGGATAGGTGTCCAACCCCAATACTAATAGCAGTTAAAACGAGAGCGATCGCTCCCAATGTCAAAATAGTCCGGATTTTCATATCAAAATACCCTACTAAATTACTTAAGCACCTGGTTGGGGTTTTCGCCTATTTTTAGCAATGCATCAGCAGTATTATGTACTCCAAACTCAGCAGCTAACTGCGCTCCTAGAGTTCCGTGAACGTACATCAGAAACATGATGAATAAACCCACGGCTAAATAGCTCCATTGCACTTGTTGGAGTTTATCCTTAGACCAAATATAGCGTTGAAATCCTCTCCAGATTGTCATACTAACAATGAAGGCCAACAGGAACACACCACCAACACCGTGCCAGATCATAGTATCCATTGCTCCAAATCCCCAGGCACTTTTTAGCTCTGCGGATGGTCTCGCTAGCATGATTTCATAAAACCCTGCTGCTACGGTGAAAAATGTAATTATTGATGAGGCGAGCATATTATACCAACCTACATCAAAAAAGTTAGAACGAGTAGTGGATATTGCTAAAAGTTTAAAGACTGGTTTTTGTAGAGGGAAGATTACGCCCACAATATCAAAGGCGATTCCCATAATAAACAAACCTAAAGTCAGATGAACTAAATTAGGATGAATTGGGATGCTGTATGGGAGACCATTTGCCCCTACTTGAGAACTCAAACTATCTATTAATTCTGGGTTCATTGTAAAATTCCCTCCTCGATCGCTTCCACTACTGGCACTGTATGTAACCCATATACCCACACCAGTTTATCTCCCAGATATACCTGGAAGAAAACTATACTTACTAGCACTAACCCCAATCCTAGATATGGCATCGGCAGTTTTTCTGTATTATTTGAACGAATCACATACCGCCAACCAGTAAGTGCAGCGATTATTCCTGACAGAGACCAACCAATCAAAGTATGTAAATTTAAGACCGGTTGGACTGCTTCGTAGGGTTGTGCCAGACCTGCTTCAAACTGACCGAATATTATAGCGATAAAAATAGAAATTGTGGCGAAAAACATATTCCACCAGCTTACTTCATATAAACGGTAATTATGAGTAAAATAACCAATAAGATCGCATACGAAAGCAAATAATACCATCGCTATTACGAAGTGGACAACGATGGGATGTATTGTATCTGGATAGGGCAAGTAATGATCGTTTAATGGTGGTAGATACTCCCACATAGTCTTCTCCTTCAGTAAATCAGTAGATATGCGTGAAAAAAATGTAAACTTTACGAGTTACAACAGGCAAATATTTGCATCAACTTTTTCTCACAACGTTCTAACTGAATTTATAAAATCTGTGTGTTTTTTACCGTATCAATTCTCACAGTTTTTCTTGAGAGATAGCCATTTTTTTTCTTTAATCAAAGTGAAAAAGTAATGTAGTCAAGACAACATAATTTTTTTTTCAGATTTTACGGTTTGTCACAATTAACTCAACTATTTTTATTCTGAAAAGGTAAAAAAAATCATAATCCGTAAGTCTGACAATCCTGAAAATTACCTATCTTTTCTGTAATGGCTATATAACTTGATTTTAAGAGATTATAGGTATTTAATTAGAGGGGATATTAAACCGGATTTTGTATTAGTAATATTCGACCTCAACTCTATCAAAGCTAGATATTTAATTAAAATTTAATATTATGATATTTTCAATCTGACTCAAATCCTGTAACTAAATTTACAGAACAATTTAATGTTTTTAACGCTAAATCAGTCTTGCTTTCCAGATTTTTTTATGCTATAATTAGTAGTCGATATTAATAATTTCCTTAAAAAATTTTCTCTAATTAAGTTGGGAAGTGAGCGAAATTTGAGAATATATGTAACGAAGACAAACTTTCTCCACAATCGGAACGCTATAATTTATCTAAAATTAAGAATCTAAAATTGAGTTACTTTGTCCAGTAAATAACTATATATTTGGGAGCATTAGTAATGATTTTTACGAGAAAAGACGATACAAACTCCACAACAATAGTTCGGGAAATAACTCCACCAAAAACAACAAAACAAAGGTTAGTAATTATTGACCCCCGTGTGGATAATTATCATCAGTTGGTTTCGGGGACTTATCCTGAGACAAAAGTGGTGGTGTTGGATTCGAGAAAAGATGGTATTGAGCAAATAACAGAAGCGTTATCAGATGAGCTAGCTACCAGTCTTCATATAGTTTGTCACGGTGCTGATGGTATTTTGTACTTGGGTAAAACTCCTGTGAGTCAGGAGAATATTGATCAATATAAAGGGTTACTACAAGAATGGGCGGTTGAGGAGATTTTGCTTTATGGCTGTAATGTCGGTGGCGATCGCCAATTTCTCTATTCTCTCCACGAGTTAACAGGAGCAAATATTGCAGCATCGGCGCATCGGGTGGGAAATATTGCTAAAGGTGGTAGTTGGCAGTTGGAAAGTCAGATAGGGCGCGTGAATTCTGGGTTGGCGTTTTTACCGGAAGTTATTCAAGAGTATGAGGGAGTGTTTGCAGTTTCCTTTAGCGAACCTACTAATTTTGCAGTGGGAGATTGGCCAAGTTCAATAGCAGTAGGGGAATTCAATGGAGATGGCAATCTCGACTTAGCTACTGCTAATTTTTTATCCGATGATGTGTCAGTATTATTAGGAAATGGAGATGGCTCTTTTGCTGCTCCTACTAATTTTGCGGTGGGAGATAACCCAGAGTCAATAGCAGTAGGAGAATTTAATGGAGATGGCAATCTTGATTTAGCTACGGCTAATTGGTTTTCCGATGATGTGTCAGTGTTATTAGGAAATGGTGATGGCTCTTTTGCTGCTTCTACTAATTTTGCTGTGGGAAATTACCCAAGCTCAATAGCAGTAGGGGAATTTAATGGAGATGGCAATCTTGACTTAGCCACGGCTAATGGGTTTTCGGGTGCAGTGTTATTAGGAAATGGAGATGGCTCTTTTGCTGCTTCTACTAATTTTGCGGTGGGAAATTACCCAAGCTCAATAGCAGTAGGAGAATTTAATGGAGATGGCAATCTCGACTTAGCTACTGCTAATGATTTATCCAATGATGTGTCAGTGTTATTAGGAAATGGAGATGGCTCTTTTGCTGCTTCTACTAATTTTGCGGTGGGAAATTACCCAAGCTCAATAGCAGTAGGAGAATTTAATGGAGATGGCAATCTCGACTTAGCTACTGCTAATGATTTATCCAATGATGTGTCAGTGTTATTAGGAAATGGAGATGGCTCTTTTGCTGCTTCTACTAATTTTGCGGTGGGAAATTACCCAAGCTCAATAGCAGTAGGAGAATTTAATGGAGATGGCAATCTTGACTTAGCTACAGCTAATCTTTTCTCCGATGATGTGTCAGTGTTATTAGGAAATGGAGATGGCTCTTTTACTGCTCCTACTAATTTTGATTTTGCAGCGGAAATTATTGGACCAAGATCAATAGCACTAGGAGAATTCAATGGAGATGACTATCTCGACTTAGCCACCGTTAACACTTACTCCGATGGTGTCTCAATACTACTCAATACTACTGGCCCCGCAGGCACTCCAGAAGATGATAATCTCTCTGGTGGTTCCAGAAATGAATTGATTGATGGATTAGCAGGTAATGATACTATTGACGGTGCTGGTGGAAATGACACTCTTCTGGGCAATACTGACAACGACTCCCTCATAGGTGGTGCAGGCGACGATCAACTTGATGGCGGCTCAGGAATAGACATGATGATTGGTGGTTCTGGCAATGATTCTTATGTGGTAGACAACTCAGAAGATACCGTCACAGAAGTAGCTAATG